>CAINEZ010000074.1 GCA_903847905.1 uncultured Bacteroidota bacterium | reverse complement strand
TTTTATTCTCTTTACAGCATCCAGTACTTCCTGATAATCGCATACTCTATTCATTGTTTACCAGATTATTTAGTTTCAACCTATCAATTTTTCCATTTGTATTTCTCGGAAGTTCATCCATTTTGTGATAAACAGTCGGCACCATGTATTTGGGTAAAACTTCTCCAACAGCTTTTTTTATTTCAGCAATCGAAAGTTCTTTACTTGCTTCATAAAACAAAGTAATTTCTTTTTTTGCAAAGTTATATGTAACACATCCGTTTTCCACCAAATTCAGAGTATTAATGATTATATGCTCAATTTCGCTCAGTTCAATCCGGTAACCAAGATGCTTTATAAGACTATCTTTCCGGCCTTTGAATATGATTTCTCCTATATTGTTGAGATAAACTATATCACCGGTACGGTAAATAATTTCCGGATAAGAAGTATTAAGCGGGTTCTGTACAAATGCAGCGGCGGTTTTTTCAGGATTATTATAATATCCCATGGCTAACGAAGTACCTCTAACGCAAAGTTCCCCTTCTTCATTAATTTTTGCTATCTGATTTTGTTCATTTAGAATCAGTATACCCGTGTTTCGGCATGGGAACCCAATCGGTATTGGTTCATCATCCTTCAAATCTTTTTCTACAATATAATAAGTGCAATCCAATGTAATTTCAATAGGTCCATATAGATTTACAAACCTTGTTTCTGCTAGATGGTTTTTCCAGTATTTGAATTGCTTTGTAGGAAACACCTCGCCTGCAAACCAAATTGTTCGTAAATCAGGTAATTTCAGCTTACTTAGCAAATTCATATTTGCAATGTTTACCATTATAGTAGGTACCCAAAAAATGAAAGATACTTTTCTTTCACACATAATACTTAGCAACTTAGCAGGGAAAGCTGCAAGAGAACTGGGTAATAATACAATTGTACTTCCCTTTGCCATTAACATACAAAGCTCAAAACTATAAATATCGAAGACCAGGGGTGAAAGCGAGCCAACAATTTCGTCATCTTTAATCTTCAGGGTTTCTATAGCCCATTCGGAAAAGTCAATAAAACTTTTATGATTGAGTACCACCCCTTTTGGGGTACCCGTAGAACCAGATGTATTGATAATACAAAGTGGATCCGAATCAATAACTTTAGTTAGTGTAATATTGATTAATTTATCTTCCGGATTTTGTGTGTAATCAATCTCATCAATAAGAATAAGTTTTACAGACACATCTATTAATCTAATTGTATCAACAAAACTCTTATTTGATATAATGGCTACAGGCTGAACTAATTCTAATATATTTCTAATTCTTACAACAGGCAACTTCACATCCAGGTTCATATAGGCATTACCACTGTATGTAATTGCAATATCTGAAATAACACAGTCAATGCTTTTAGGTAAAAATACAGCAATGGGCTTATTTATAGAACCAATTGACTGAATTATTTCATGGGCAACAATTTTAGATTTTCTATTAAGATCAATAAAAGTAATAGTTTTATCTCCATCAATTACCGCAGTTCTTTGTGGAACCCTTTCAACAGTTTTAGAGAGATATTCAAGAATATTGATTTGCATAAAAACAAAACTTATTTCATTTTAATAACATTAACTATTTTTTCAATTTCACTCATATTCAATCCCGGGTAAATCGGCAAACAAATCACCTGCCCGGCTACTTTCTCGGATACAGGTAAGTTCTCTGGATGCGCTGACGGTAATCCACGATAACTTGGGAATTGACTGATAAGTGGGTAAAAATAGCGACGACAAAAAATATTATGACGTTTAAGTTCTTCGTATAATTCATCACGAGACTTTCCATATTGAGAAGCATCTATCAAAATTGGGAAGTACGCATAATTATGACGAACGCCAGGAATATCATCAAGAAAACGGATACCTTGAATATCTTTTAACTGGTTTCGATATGTATCGGCAACTTCTTTCCGTTTTGCAATATATTCGTCCACGTATTTCAATTGGAGCAAACCGTATGCAGCCTGTAACTCGTTCATTTTTGCATTAATTCCAGGTTCAATTACTGTTATTTCGTCAGCAAATCCAAAGTTTTTAAGATAATCTATACGTTTTTTCGTTTTTTCATCAGGACACACAATAGCGCCACCTTCAAATGTGTTAAATACTTTGGTGGCATGAAAACTTAATATTGATAAATCGCCATAGTTTAAAATAGAATTTTCATTTATTTTTACTCCAAACGCATGGGCTGCATCATAAATAAGTTTTAAACTATAAGTATCGGCAATTTGTTGCAGCCGTTCTATTTTGCATGGATTGCCATATACATGCACCGGCATAATAGCGGTTGTTTGCGGGGTAATAGCAGCCTCAACTTTATCGGGATCAAGATTAAAACAATCAGGTTCAATGTCTGAAAAAACAGGTTTAATATTATTCCACCAAAGGGAGTGAGTTGTTGCAACAAAGCTGAACGGTGTAGTAATCACTTCGCCTGTAATACGCAAGGCTTGCAGTGCAGTCATTAAAGCAAGAGTACCGTTTGCAAAAACCGAAATATATTTTACCCCTAAGTATTCAGCTAATGCTTTTTCAAATTGTTCATGGAAAGGTCCGTTATTTGTAAGAATTTTATTACCCCAAATTTGTTTTAACAATTCGTTAAACTCTTCCAGTGGTGGCATAGCTGGTTGAGTAACAAAAATAGGTTTTTCCTTTTTATCTTTCATTATTTTTTTTGCATTAAAAATTTTTCCTTTATAATTTCCTTAATATACAGATAATCTTTAAAATGAAATTTTTCGCATATACCAAAAGTCAATAATGAACCGGTAATTATTTGAATAATAAGTAAAGGTAATGTGGGTAGCGAAATAAGTAATCCTTCAGTAAAAACCACAGCACTTACTATTACAGCCAACAGAAAAGAGGGAAGAATATCCTTAATTTGTTCAAGGAAAGAATATCCAATGAAACGCCCCGACCAGTAACTGTTAAGATAATAGGCAACCAGCGAGAGTGATATCATACCAAAAATCATCACTTTAATTCCCCAAATAACTCCAATCACAATTATAGGTACGGCTAATGTTTTTTTAATAATTTCGAGCTTAAGAAAAAGATCACTTCTTCCCTGTACCTGTAGCATGTTAAGGTTTAGTGCGTGCAGGGGATAAAACATGCCCACAAAACAAAGCATCTGAAGATAAACGACAGAGGGCAACCATTTTTCTCCAATCAGTGTCAATACCAAAGGCTTTGCAATAGCCGCCAAACCAAGCATTAATACAAAAGTGATAAACATAGTGCTACGAATAAGTTTTTTAAAATTTGTTTTTAAGCGCACTTTATCATCCTGTATAGTAGAAAGAACGGGGTAACTAACCCTTGAGATGATGGCATTCAGATTTTGTGATGGCAATGCCTGAAACTGGTCAGCGCGTGTGTAATAACCTAATTCTATGGCTGAAAAATATTTCCCGATCACTAAATAATAAATATTCTGATAGGTAGTATCAATCAATCCACTAGCCAGCAGTTTACTGCCAAAACCGAATAATTCTTTAAACGATTTTTTACTGAATATCCATGTTGGTTTCCATTGCGCCCAAATCCACAGAAAAGTCGAATTAAGAGCGAACCTGCTGAGAGTTAGCGCTACCAAACTCCATACACCATAGCCACATACGGCCATTGTGATAGCAATAATTCCCGATCCAATTGAAGCCACTAATGAAACCTTTGTCTGTAGTTTGAAATTGATTGCTTTGACAAGTATAGTCCGTTGAATAATTCCTAAAGCATTTAATACTAAACCAAATCCCAAAACCTGGATCAAAGATTTTAGTTGTGGCTCATTAAAAAAGGAACTTATAGCTCCCGATGAAAGGAGTAACAATACAAAGAAAAATACGCCCACCACAAGATTAAAAAAAAATATGGTGGAGTAGTCTGTTTGGGTGCATTCTTTTTTGCGAATAAGTGCACTGCTAAATCCACTATCAATAAACGATTGGGAAATGGCAATAAAGATGGTTAACATACCTATTAACCCGAATTCACGGGGTGAAAGAATGCGAGCCAAAACAATACCTACTACAAATTGAACGCCCTGGTTTGCAAAGCTGTCAATAAAACTCCAAAGGAGACCTGAAATAGTTTTTTGTTTTAATGACATACTTTGACTTATATTTTTTTGTATGTTTATCTATGGATTTCATTATCAATCGAGGTAGCAATTTGTTTATTGTTGTTAATAATTGAGAATGCCTCTTATAACTTTAATAAGGCAATAATTTTAATTTTTAATTTTCCCTTCTCTTTTAAATTTCGCAAAAAGAGAACCCGTATTATTAAAAACAAAAAAATGGTTTAAAGTATAAGCAAACAAACCCATTGGCAGTAATAAAATAACGCCTCCAATGTATACATTTACACCAAAATATATAAATAGTGCAAGTGCACCTGTACCGCATAAGTATGTAATCCCGTAAACTCCAAAAAATCTGAAAATACGTGAGTTTTTATTATTTTTAAAAACAATTGTTCCTATAGTTTTAAAGTTAAAAAGAATACCCGCAATTGTACCTATAAAACAAGCAAGAGTGTAATGTAATCCTAAATAAATAAGTAAAGCAAACAAGCCATATCCGAAAATAGTATTTAAACCACTTACAAGGAAAAAGCGAACTATTTTATTATGTAGTAATTTCTTTGTAAAAAGTATAAGATTCATTTTTTATGCTGGATTTCTAAATATTTTAGGTATTTTATTGTTATTCAAAATTGATTCTTTCTTTTTCAATAACCAGAGGACGTTTTTTTACCTGGGTAAAAATAGCGCCAATATACTCACCTATAATACCCAGGAAAAACAATTGTACCCCACCCATAAAAAATATTCCAATCACAAGAGGAGCCATTCCAATTTGAAAACTATACCAGAAAAAAAGTTTAAATATTAAATAACCTATCGCAACTAAAAAACTCAGCATTGAAATAGAAAAGCCAATGAAACTTGCCAGGCGTAAAGGCAGCTTTGAATGATTGACAAAACCAAGCATTGCCATATCATACAAAGTATAGAAATTGTTTTTGGTTTTCCCTTTCTCCCGCTTCGGTTGAATATATGGTATTTCTATCCTGCTATAACCAAGTTCTGCAATCAATCCCCTGAAGTATGGATAAGGTTCATCTAAATTACGAAGAATATCAATGAATTCCTTATCATAGAGTCCGAACCCGGTAAAGTTTTTTATTTGTTCCGTTTCCGATATTTTTGTTATCATATTATAAAAAAGTTTTCTGATAAAAAACATAATCTTGTTTTCTTTGCTTTTTATTTTCTTACCAATAACAATTTTATACCCTTCTTCCCACTTTTTTATAAAATCCAGTATCATTGTCGGTGGATCCTGAAGGTCTGCAACTATCATAATTACAGCATCCCCATTGCACTGAAGAATTCCATGATAAGGAGAACGGATATGTCCAAAATTGTGCGAATTAACAATAATTTTTAAATTTTTATCATGGGAGGCTATCCTCTTCAAAATATCCACTGTTTTATCACTCGAAGCATTATCAATAAATATATGCTCATAATTATATTCGGGAATTTTGCTAAAAACTTCTTTTACCTGTTGATAAAGATTTTCAACATTTTCCTCTTCATTATAAGAAGCTGTTAAAACACTTATAACTTTTTTAGACATTATATATATTCTTTTAATTTAATTAATGAATCAATTGATATAGCGTTTTTGCGTGATGTTTTACCATTTAATAAAAAAGAATAACAACCTAACTTTTCTGCCA
>CAINEZ010000073.1 GCA_903847905.1 uncultured Bacteroidota bacterium | reverse complement strand
TTATTCATAGCATCAAGTCTTTTGTTCTGCATAAAACAAATCTTGATGCTTTTTCTTTCGCCTACAATAGGCTTTATTAAAAGTTTTTTACATACATTTGTTCATATCTTTGCATGAAAAAATTACCGAACTATTGTTATAATGAAGTTACTTGCTTCATCCTCTATTTCCTTTATGGTTTTAATTTTATTTTTATCAATCCATTCTAATATATCATTCTTCTTAAAATATAATCGTTTCTCTAATTTGTAGTGTGGTATTTGCCTTTTGTGTACGTAACCATAAATTGTTGGGACACTCAAACACAAATATTTTGCAACTTTTTCTATAGTAAAAATTTCATCAGTTGATGTTTCTTTTTCAGATAATGCAAAGGTTACGTTGGTCAATTCTCTTAGCATTCTCTCAATTTCTTTAAGTCTTTCATCAAAAATTTCAAAATGATTTTACATAATGTTTGAATTAGGTTCTTTAATTCAACAAAACTATTATTTCCGTATAAAATAAAACTAATTAAAGTCATTAAAATATTTCCTCCATGCAGCAAAAATCCCAACCCATCATTTAAAGTGAAGTGTTGCGGAGCTCGCGAGATTTTTTTGCGGAATTTACACTGATGAAAAGAAGTGCTTCCCACGCCAGCCCTTCTGTTGTTTTTTCTGTCACACTTTTTGTAATGCCCGCTCACTGTAGCACATTGCAAATCCTCATTCCGTGAACTACATTGCGGTTTGCAATAAGCTACTGCAACACACAAAGCAAAAAGTCGTGGCATACCATTGCGCCCCTTCATGCCACTTGTGCCAGAAAAAAACAACCCAAAGCTATTATAACATAATGCCACCGTATAAGAACACCGGCGGTTTTGGCATATACTTATTTGCCGGCGTCTTATACTGGCATTATGTAAAATAGCCGCAACTGCTCACGCACACTAAAAGTCACCGCACTTTTCAACCCTATGTCAACGCTTCAGGGCTGTCATGGTTTTTGCAATCTACCCTTCGTATCGGTTTTCCCTGCACACAAATCAGCAGAACAGCGCCACTACAATACAAAGCCATAAGCAGCAATAAATCTCACTTCAAAATTTCCGTTTCGTTTTTCCCGCCGGTAAAGGCATTAGCAGTTCATTCATTACACCTGCATTCCATTTCGCTGACGCTTTCACGGAGTTTACCCCGAAGAATTGAGGGGTTTCAGCAACGCTCCATTTCATTTTCGGTTCATTCATTCCACTACTATTGGCATTTGCCCTCAAGCCAACAATCCTTTCCGGCGGTATTGCAGCTTCCGGCTTTGTGCCACCGTATGCTGTCCGCTGCTTTTTTCCTACTCACACCGCTACCCAACAGCTTAAGCAAAAACTCATGCCAGCCCCCAACCGCACGCCTGCCAGCCCTTCTGGTCGTGCTGTACGGTTATCACCGTCCTTTTCATGTTTTTTGGCACGCCAACCTTTTAAAATCTTTCGCTTGTTCCAAAAAATCATTCAACCGTCCTAAAGTCCGGGCACGACCCCTAACAACTCTGCTCTTGCTTACCCGCCGTTTCAAAGTTCCGTATATAAAAAATTTCGTAATGACTTTTCTATATGGGTTTGTCAAGGTTTTTGTAACAACTTTTCGTTTCAAAAAAAATAGCTTTCTGAATAAACAAAAACACTCGCCAAACCCCTTTAATACTGCCGAAATAAAAAATTGATGATAGCCGAAAATATTGTTTGGTATCATTAATAAAACCTTAATCAAAGATAAGCCGCCACCGCTCTTGCAAGGTCAAGCACTCCGTGTTTTTTAAATAAAATTTTTACTTGTTATCATTTTATTTTTTAAAGGTGTAAAATTTTTATTTATAAAAAACCTTGCAATTCAGCCGACACACCGCTTTTGGGTTGCTTAAGGTTTTTTTAATGAATCATTTTTTTTATTCGGCTGCGAACTTTCAGCGAACAGATTTTTAAAAAATAGTTATAAATAAATATCAACAGAACCTATGAAAACAAACTACTTTAAAGATTGTTGCACACTTGAAGAAGTGAAACGCAGATATAAAGAACTTGCAATGCAACATCACCCGGACAGGGGCGGAAATACTGCAACTATGCAGGACATTAACAACGAATATGAAAGCATTATCAAAAATCCGTTTTTTGAATTTGCCAATCAACCGGAACAGGAGCAGGAAGAATTTATAAAATATCCTGAAATCATAAATCAGATTATCGGTTTACAGGGAATAATCATTGAATTGATTGGAAACTGGATTTGGCTTTCCGGTAATACTTACCCTTATCGCAGCAAGTTAAAAGAAATAGGCTTTTATTTCGCACCGAAAAAAGTAATGTGGTATCATAGACCACCTGAATATAAAAGCACGAATAAAACCCCGAAAACTATCGAATACATTCGCAATAAATATGGTAGTGATATTATTGAAAACCGAAAAGAGAATTTTATTTTGTCATAAAAATACTGGGGAGTTCAAAAGCTCCCTTTTTTATTTGTGCAAATTGAAACATTTTGCAGCATTTAAAATCATAAGGCACTGACTTGTAATATATTGAAATTTTTACTATTATATTTGTTTCAGTTCTTTGACGATGCAAATTCAACGACGATTCAAAACCGTATCAAGTCCGTATCAAGACCGCTTGAAAATGTAAAAATCTGAACAAAATTTATAATTAACAATAGTATCAATTTCTAAATCTTTAAAATTATGGCAATAGTCCAAAACCCAATTACTGGTCGCACAAAGGGTAAATTCGCCAGTGCAGTTTTTTCCAAACAATTTGGCAAAAACACAATGCGTTCAAAACCTATAGAGGTACGCAATCCCAAAACACAACTGCAAAAAGAGCAACGTTCTAAGTTTTCCATAATGGTTGAACTTTCAAGAATGTTTTTAGGCTTCATCCGTACAGGATTCAAGCAAGTAGCAATCGGAATGTCGCAATTCAATGTTTTCATGAAGGCAAACATTTTGGAAGTAATAACAGGAGTGTATCCGACCTATTCGATTGACTTCACTAAGTTAATTGTAACCAAAGGTACTTTAACTGGTGCAGTTGGTGGTATTGCAACTGCTGCTGCAGGTCATAAAATAACAATAGACTGGGATGATAACTCAGGCAATGGCGACGCTCTTGCAACAGACAAAGCAATGCAGCTAATTATTAACTATACTAAAAAGGCAGTTGTTCAGGACACAACCGCCAAAACTCGTGTTGATGTTACAAACCAGCTTACTGTTCCTGCTTCTTGGATTGGTGATCAGGTTCATGTTTACCTTTCATTCATGACATCTGCAGGCGACAAAGTAGCTGATAGCACATTTCTGAGTACAGTAACAGTTATTGCATAAAATCGGTTTCTGAACAGGTAGTTCGGCTATAAGGAGGTTGTCAGATAAAATCTGCAACTTCCTTTTTTTAGTATAATTTTTTTAATCATTCTTTTAAAATAAGTAAAATTCATAATTCTAAAAATCTTTTTATATGGCACGTTTAAATAATGGTTTTCTTGGTAACGCTTCCGGCAAAATAGGGAATGTCGTTTTTGCAAAATGGCGTAAAATATTCACTGCACGCCAATATCAACCCGAAATTAAAGATGCAAATTCACCGGAACAGCAAAAGCAGCGCAACAAGATGATTGCTTTGTTGCAATTTCTAAAACCTCTGAATAAATCATTCATTACTTCTTTCAACGCTCCATCTTGTGTCAATTCCACGCCATGGTCAAAGGCTATAAAAGATAATATGCCTGTTGTAAGCCCTGAAGGCTGCATATTGCTGAAAGATTTTATCCTCGGCGATCCAAGACTTCCACAGCTTAATATCATTGGCGCTTCTTACGATCCTTTCATTGATCAAATCCAGTTATCTTATCAGATGCCTGTAATTCCTGAGGAAAACAACAATTTCCCTTATTTCGGTATTTCTGCACTTGGCAAATACAAATCATCCGATGATACACCATCATTAGATATCAGGCATCTTATGTGCTGCCATCCCAAAGGCTCATGGTATTGTTTTCTCAGCGATAACATGGAACAGTCTTTTTATCTCAACTATTGGGAAGAAGGCAGAATATGGCTCATCATTGATGAAAATAATATTTACAAGCACAAACCAAATCCTTTTCAAAATATTTATGCCACTGCTTATTTTGAAGCAGTCCCTTTAATCGGGTGTTTTAACAAAAATGTTAAAGTTAACCTTGTTCCGGTCAATGCGCTTACATGGGAATACTTGCAAGGCAGTAATGATTGGTATATAAAATTCCATATTGATTTCTCAAAAACATCACTTACATCTCCTGCTGATTATACGCTTAAACTTTGGACAGTTACCCTGTCAAATGGTAATCATGTTATTTCTGGTCCTTATGAATGGGATCTCCAGGAATGCCAATTTGAAGTGATACTCGGACAAAGTGGGCTGACTGGCTCTGTAATTTGTTTGTACTCCATTTTTAATAAACAAAATGTTCAGGTTTCACGCTTCAATCGGTTTTATATCAGCAATGGCAGTAACGGTGTTGTGTACCCTTATTTTCAGCAGATGTTTGATTGCAATTATTCTCATCCGGTATCCTTCCAGCTTTCAGGTAACCAGTGCGGTTTCTGTGGTTCCATTGATGAGATATTTTCAGAGTTCATTGACCTTTGGGAACAGGGCATAATTACGCCAAATGAAAATCCATTGCCACCCACGCCACCGGTTGAATATTCTTTAACGTTTAATCAGGGCACTTATGGTACTGTTAATATCACAGGTTATACTCGTGTTGTTGATAATATTTATTATTTCAACGAGGGGCAAAGGGCATTACTTGAGATTGTTCCTAATCAGGGTTATGTATTTAATACATGGTCAGGGGCAGATTCAGGCGATTTAATAAATATTGATAATAAACATTATTCTATTTTAATGTCTAAAAATCGGGTACTGGGAGCAGCATTCATAACTGATCCTAATATTTTCTATGTATTAATCCGTAGGCCTTATAGTAATGGTCATTTTGATATTACAGGTTACGACCATAAAGTTGACGAAAATTACTATTTCTTACCCGGACAAATTGCACGCATAGCTATTACTCCGGATGCCGGTTTTGTGTTTTCTAATTGGTTGGGTACTGCAGGTTATTCAGTTGTTATGGATGGCACAAACGAAGGACATATTGTAATGAACAGTAATTATGACTTACAGGCAATTTTTATTACTGGTTAAAAAATCAGTGTAAATTTTAAAATATGCTTTTTAAGCTATGGTAACAATATAAATTAGATAATAAATAAAATAACATTAAACTTTTTCTATATGGCAACAATTGATTATACGAAATTTAAAGTAGAAGTGTACAGCCCTGACGGTACATATATAACTACTGCAAGAATAAACAGTATATATAATTTCTATTGTCAAGGATTGGTTCCCGGACAGAACTACTCCTTAGTTTTTTCCTATGACGGATATTACCTAATGACAGCAGCATTTACCGGTCAGGTTTCAGGGAAAGTTGTTTATTTAAGCCCTGCACATTTCATTTTCAATAAAGGAATTGAGAATCCCTGCGGCAGTTTTGAAAATCTTGTAAAAGATAAATACAAATTTTTCAGTACACAGAAACAACCTTTAATGCTATGGCAAAAGAAAATTTTTGAAATTCTTGCAGCTTCCGGTCATCCGGTTAATACAACATGTCAAACAGCAAAAAAAGTTGTAAAATTCAAAGCAGGGAATGATCTTGCAGGTAAGGTTAGATAATCTTTAAAAATAATAAGCCATGGCGACAATGCAGCAAATAGATTATAGCAAGTTTAAATGCGAAATTTACGCTCCTGATGGAATATTCATCGGTGAAGCCCGGATGAATAGCGCAAATATTTTTTATTACCATGGGCTAATACCTGGTCAGAAATACGACCTGATATTTTCTTATGACGGTATCCTGATAGTAATACTCACATTCATGTCAGAAGAAGCCGGAAAGGTGGTTTATCTTTCACCTGCGCACATTCTTTTCAATAAAGGTATAGAAGCGCCGACTCCTGCTTTGCTTGATGTTATAAAGGATAAAATCAGCAAACGTGATGAGTACAAAGTTCCATTGCTGGGCTGGGAAAGAAAAACACTTTCAGTTGTCATTGAATCGGGCAAAGGAAAACAGCCAACTCAAGCAACAGAAAAAAAAGTTCACAAATTTAAAGCAGGTGCGGAACTGGCTAAAGCAGTAAAATAATTATGTCCTTTCTTCGATTATATCAACACCCGATTTACACCGTTTTTACAGGCTTTGCAGCAAATAAATATAAATATTTCTTTGTCTGTTCTTTTTACCAAAAAAAAGTAAAACAAAGTTTTAAAACGATTTTATCAGGTGTTGGTCGGGATGTGTTCCGGTTCAATTCAAGCTATACAGCAACTTTTTCAAAACTTCTACAGAGTTTGTTAACCTTACATCTTTGCAAAAATATTTTTCCCCCATCAAAAATGTATATAAAATTTTGTCAAAAATTTATACATTTGAGGTTTATTAATGGCAACGATGGGAAAATATACTGGTACAAATTAAAATTTTCTTTCTTTTCTTTGCTCTGTTATTTCCTTTCCTTTGTTGCCCACTTGTTGCCCAATATATATAATTAATTGATTATCAGTATTGCTTTACATTCTGTATAGGAAAATAAATCCAATGGTGTAGCACAAACATTAGACAGTAATAACTTTCAATTATTTTCAGTAATCAATTTTATTAATTTTGAAGCCAGGTAACGGGTATGATACCGTTACTCAATTACACAAAATTTTTCACACTCTTTTACAAGCCAAGTATTTTTAATCTCTTTTTCAATAATACCGTAAACTTTTCTTTTAGTTCATTCGAGAGAAAACATATATCCAACAGGGTGAACCAAACTTTTTTTGCATAAACAAAATCTTCAATTATATTTTCAATTACTTTCTCAGTAAGACCACATCGCTCTTTTCCAAAATAATCAACAAGAGCTTCCCTTGTAATCTTTTTCTTTTTACCAGCCAGAGACAACGCTATTTCTTCTACATCACCTTTAAGTACAATTGTTGAGTTTAGCAAATCATACGCGGGAGATAATTCAATTTTATCATTTCTTCTGATAACTGAATAGTTTTTAAGATGCATGTCTTCATTGCCTGCCAGGAAATCAAATAATACAAGTTTAAACAACTTAGCTTTCTCTATCACAGGGAACGTGCAATATTCATCAATAAGCCCAATAAGCTTTTCCATTGAATAATTATACTTTGTATCTCTTGAAAGACCTGCCAGCTGTGCAAAATCTTCAACCTGGATTTTGTCCTTATGCCCTACCCTGTCAAAACGTTTTATAAAATATGTCAGCGATTTATCCTTCGACCAGATCATACCATGAAGAGGGACATCAATACCTGCAGCCTTTGCCATCCTCATTGTCACATCTTCGTTTTCAGGAAGCTGCGGATAAATATGATGTTGTGGTTTCAGTATATATTTCCCATGTACACCAACAATAGTAAGCCGCATAGGAGTACCTGTACCATTTCCTTTCATGATATCCAGGGAAAGTTTTGGTTGCGCCCCAGTAACAGCAGATTGGCTTTGTACAACCAGTAAACCTAACTCCATTAATTCCTTTTCTGTATAAGGTAATTCAGGTGGTTCAGGTTTTCCGAATATTTTTTTACAACAAGCCTGATGAAACATTCCATCGTTTTCATCAAGCTCATTGTAGCAGTATAAACATTTGTTTGATTTCATCATCAATTATTTTTTTCAATTACTTTAACTGCACCTATACAATCATGACAGCATGCAAGCAATAAGCCCATTCTGTCACGCTGATTTATTTTCCAGTTTTTCTGAGCAATATCAAGAAGCCACCCTTCAGGTATCAAACCATCAAAGAATGGAAACAGCACTTTACTTTCAAATGGAATGCTGCTCTTAGGCAAGGTAAGGCTTACAGCCTGAGTTTCCATGTCTTTCAGATATTCCTTATAATAAGTGAAGACATATCCATTTTCATATTCCAGCAGCTCTCCTGCCGGAATATCATGCATAAATATTTCAGCTTTTCTCATCGGTCAGTTTTTTTCTGTTAACAAGAACAGGCCCCAGTTCCATACCAAACAACAAGAGCACCTGATTTACTTTATCCATACGGAGTGAGGTTTTTCCCTGCTCCATTTCACGGATAAACCGTAGCCCTACTCCTGCTTTGTCTGCAAGCTGTGGCTGGGTTATCTTTAGTTGTTTCCGCTTACTTTTTATTAAAGCAGATACTGTTAGATTAGATGTCATTTTATACCCTTTTGGGTACAAATATACAATATTTATTTAATATTACACCCTATCGGGTATATTTTTTATAAAAATAATTTGATTTATACCCTATCGGGTATATAATAACATTTATAATTCGATGCCTTTTAAATAACTATTTGTCAAGTTTCACAAGGTTGTTTATGA
>CAINEZ010000072.1 GCA_903847905.1 uncultured Bacteroidota bacterium | reverse complement strand
GCAGGCGGGATAAGGTTTATTTCCCAGACACCGCTGGATATAATGGATATTATTGAACTTCACATGGTTCTGCCCATGGCGTCGCTCTTGTATGTCAGGGTGATTGCAGAGGTAATCAGGGTCAAAACCCTTGCTGTCGAAGGAAGGGAACAGCATTCCGTTGTCGCCCGGTTCATGCACCTGGACCCGGAGACAAAAGAGGATGTCGTCCATTACATATTCAAAAGGCAGAGGGAAATACTCAGACGGCGGCTTGATTTCGAGAACTGATAATACAGCGCTTCACACCAGGGCCTTTACAATAATGCTTGCCATAAGCTTTTGTCTTGAAATATAGAATTTAATATGGAGTCTCTTGCAAAACTCACTAAAGAAGGGATTGCTTCACTTCCCGCCATGTAAGCTAGAGGTCGCCTCAGGTTGCACAATCTTTGATTTTGAATTTTGCAAGAGGCTCAAATAACTAATAATAATTCAGGAGATTATGAAAATAAAAATTGCTGGTTTTTATATTGTTTTAGCCTTGTTGATATTTGGCCTCTACGCAAACATCCTAAACAATATTCCGACAGATTGGGATGATGGTGCTATTTTTTCAGGCAGATATACAGCCGGAATTACATTAAATAGTGTCATAAATGTCTTCACATATAATAATGGTTCAACATTCCAGCCAATAAGAGATTTCTCCTATCTTGTTGACTTTTCACTTTGGGGGAAGAATGTAAAAACTGGAATACATATACAATCAATTTTCCTTTATTTGCTGATGAACATGGCGCTTTCAATTTTCCTTATTCAGCTTTTTATAAAACTTGGTTTTGAAAGAATAACTGCAATAAATATTTCATTTATTACCACACTTATTTTTGCAGCTCATCCCGTACATTCCGAAGCTGTGGCATGGATGTTTGCCAGAAAAGAACCACTGATGGGAATGTTCTCCTTCCTGTCGCTATGGGCCTTTTTGAAAACAAGAAACCGGATTATGCTTATGCCTGCAATAACTGATGGCAATCATTCTAACAACGAAAGGGAACTGCCTAAAGACAGGGATAATCCAAACAATTTATTTTATTATTTTCTTTGTATCATTTCATTGATCCTTGCAGTGTTATCAAAGCCTGTTGCGGTTGTCCTGCCTTTTGTTATTATTTTTCTCGATATTATTTTTATTCTTGGGAAAAAAGATAATTTAACACTTATAAAAAGACTCGCAGTTTATTTTATTCTGCTTGGCATAGCAGTTCCTTTTCTTGTTAGTATTCTAACAACTGCAACTTCAGCAGGTACCATAAAGTCTTGGAACGGCGACAGCTTTTTTAATAATCTCTTTGCTGTCTCGCAGATTTTGTTAACTTATATCAAATTAATTGGATTTAATTTTAACTACTGCGCGGATTATACATTGAAACTATTTGCCGGCCCTCATTTCTGGCAGGCATGGATATTTGTTTTTCTTAATGTTCTTCTAGCCGGGGCCTGCCTTTATTGCTTATTTAAAAGGTATTTCATCACCGCCTTTTTTATCTTCTGGTATTATATTTTCCTCATGCCTGTTTCGCATATACTGCCAATTTATCAGAAGCTGACGGATCGTTATGCAATGATGTCCACATTAAGCTGGTGTGTGCTCTTGGGATATATGGTCGTTATTTTATGGCAAAAGGAGCTTAATTTTAAAAGTTTTTCACTTAGAAAAGCCCCCCGAGTTGTTTCATTAGTTTTCTTTATTTCCCTTATGATTTTTTATTCTTACACTACAGTCAGGCAAAAT
>CAINEZ010000071.1 GCA_903847905.1 uncultured Bacteroidota bacterium | reverse complement strand
ATCGTTACCTGCAAAACTAAAAAAGACGACAGAGCAACATTGACGGAAATATTATGACAGAAACAGAATTGAATTTGACAAATTGGAAAACAAAAATTAAAAATAAACAAGCATTGGAGTTAAAGGGTTCTATTCCATTTCTTGATAATAAATAAATCAGAACCCGTAAAATTTAAATAAATAATATTATGGACAAAAGTGAAATGAATCAACGCATGAAAGGTAGGACACCTGAGCAAAAAAAAGTTATTAAGTATTTTTACGGGGAAGGCGGATGCCTATCATTCATATCCCCAGGCTTGAAGGATGAAGATTATGATGCTATGGTAATGGCTCGTGTTAAAAGTATGGATTTTAGACAAAAAGCTCTTAACAAAATTGGCTTGGAAGAATCACAAGTTAGTGAGATTGAGCCTGTTCATTTTGAAGGCTATATGTTTGATGAAAAGAAAACACTTGCTAAATGGGGCAAAGACAAAGTATGGCGTAGTTCTGCTTATCAAGTTTCTTGGTTATTTTTCAGTTCTGCACAAATTTATGTATATCAATACACATTCAATATGGATGAAGAAGGCAAGAAAGAAGCCACAGAAGAGTATTTCTATAAGGATATTACAAATTTCTCAACCTCATCTGATACTGTTGAAAAATGGGTTCTTGATAAACTTAGCTGTCAAGGTGAAGCTTCATACGCTCGTAAGAATGTTGACACAAACCGTTTTGCTATTATTGTTCCCGGTGATAAGTTCTATTGTTCCATGGACCAAAACGATTATACCGAACGTGCAATTCAAGGTATGAAAGCGAAGTTGAGAGAAAAAAAATCATAAAAAAAATGTATTTTTTTTCAAAATGGCAAGTGTTAAATTCCATAAACTGATTCGGCATCCTTCTGCAATAGAAGAAATGCCGAGTCAGTTTGAACAAGAAAATGCGGAATCGTATTGTTGTAACCGTGAAATTTTCAGACCAGATACCGATATTAAAAAAGTTGGGAAATATGTAGTAATAACATTCGTCTTGTCATTTGTTTTTACAACTATCCTTAATGCTATTTTTAGCGGTCTTGATATTTTCTCATATTTTCCTTTGGAGGTGCGGAAATTTAAGAGTGATAATCCGAGATGCTATTTTTTAATATTTTATCTGTGTTTAAACGTAATGATTTTTGTGTTGTATTTGAGGAAAATTCTAATAGGTATTGTCAGGTTATATCAGCATTACGCATCAGAAGAAGTTCGTAGAAGGTGTTTATTTAAGCCAACTTGTTCGGAATATACTATACTTGTTTTGCAGAAATACGGTGTTATAATTGGACTTTATAAAGCATACATCCGTATTTTTAAAAAGTGCAAGGGTAATATATACCGTATAGATTATCCTTAAAAAAAATCATTTAATCAATAAAACAAAGATATTATGGGACTATTCAATAACAAAAATCCAAACGAAACCGCCTTTACAGGCGGTAATAAGCATTGGGCTGATGTAATCAAAAATACTGGACCCGGTGAACTTTTAATTTGGCGACAACCAGAGGAAGATTTTAATACAAATTCTACTCTTATTGTTATGCCGGGCGAAGAAGCCATTTTTATAAAAGGTGGTACAGTTGAACAAACCTTTGAAAATGGCACTTATAAATTATCAACAGAAAATTATCCTATTATTAGTCGTTTACGAAACGCTTTTACTGGAGGTATAAGTACTTTTAATTGTGTCGTTTATTTTGTTCGCAAAGCTCATTCTGAAGAAATTTTGTGGGGTACAGATTCACCAATTCAGGTGCGTGACAAAATGCTTGGAATTGCAACCAAACTTAAAGCAAGAGGGGCATACAAAGTTCAGATTGACAACCCTGTTAAGTTTCTTGAAAAACTGATTGGTAATAATGTGCCTTTTCAATTTCAGGAAGAACTTAGCAAGTATTTCATAAATGAATTTCAAAGCAAAATAAAGTCAAGCATTACAAGAGCCGCAAACGAATCAACGCAAGAACTTTTAGGAATTGAAGCTCGCTTAGACGAATTTGCTGATGCAATAAGTCCATTCATGCAGGAAACGCTTAATGATTATGGATTAAAATTAGTT
>CAINEZ010000070.1 GCA_903847905.1 uncultured Bacteroidota bacterium | reverse complement strand
ACTCTTTAGCTCAGCCTTTTTATAACTCAAAAGAAATTGAGGAGAAATATAAAAATATTTCTAAAAACTATTCCTTACCCCAGCTTGAAAAATTCGCACATCTTATTGCAATAGTAACTCTTGCACTTGAGGAGAAGATGCAGGATTTTTTAGGCCAAATTTTTATTAGTAATGATATGGGTTCAGGTTATAAAGGACAATTTTTTACGCCGTATCATGTAAGCAAATTAATGTCAGAAATGGTCGGTTATAACGTCAAGGTCGATTTAGAAAACAAAGAAATTATTACACTTTCAGAGCCTTGCTGCGGAAGTGGCGGAATGGTTATTGCTTTTGCCGATTCTATGAAAGAATCCGGTTATAATTATCAGAAAAATCTATTTGTTGAAGCGATAGATATTGACGATTTATGCTACAAAATGACTTATATTCAGCTTGCATTGCTCGGAATTCCGGCAAGAGTCATAAAAGGGAATACAATAACAATGGATTTTCAGGAAGTCCTATACACCCCTATGTTTTTTATAAATAATATCGCAGGTAAATTAAGCGAACGGACAAAAGAAAATTTGGGAAATATTACAACAAACCAATTGAACTTATTTAAAATATAGATAAAAGTTGTAAATGTTACTTTTTAACACTCCGAAAGTTCAACATTTGCAACTTCTTCGTATTCTGAAATTTCTTCTTCTTTTTCATTCTGTTCATTAACTCCGGCTTTATATAATCTTGATAAATGTAATGGATAATGTTGCCTTTTGTTATATATTGTAAGCATAGCTTCTGCATATCCTAATGAACCATTATTTCGTTCAACCGCCATCCTTGTTATTTCTTTGAGAGAACACCTGCCTACTTTTTCTTTGAAAATATTATATTTCAATTCATCCCCATAAGTCACAAGTATTTTTGCGGCTCCCTTTAATATATTCGCATTTAATGCGTTAGTATCTCCATCCCAAGCTCCTATGCAAAGTCTTAAAGTATGGTCAAGTATATGAAACCCAAATTTTTTATGTATATATTCCAAAGTTGAAATAGCACATATTCCACCCGGAATTTTTTGTTTAGAAAGAAATAAATTGTATGATTCAACCAAATCTTTGATTATAAGCTGTTCATCATTGCCTGCTTCAATATTTGCCATAAAAATTTCATATGGGCTTAAAGGTTTTACGTATTTTTGTTGATTCGCAAAAATATCAGCTTCCTGCTCATAATCCAAATCATCATATATCATACACCAGACAGGAGTTTCGCGGGAATCTGAAACAATTGCTATGATTTCAATGGTATGCTGCCCGTTAAAAACATAGTTTATGCCACTTCTCCGGCTGACTTTTACAGGATTTATTTGGCATAAATTAAAGTCTGCAACTGCACGTTTAACATGTTTTGCTGATAAATTACGCTGATATTCTTGGTTTGATACTAAATTTTTTATCGGAATTTGTTCAAAATATACTTCTGGAATAAATTGACTGTAATCTTTCATTATTTCTCCTCTACTGCTAATAGCATTGCTGTCAAGCCCCCAATCTTT
>CAINEZ010000069.1 GCA_903847905.1 uncultured Bacteroidota bacterium | reverse complement strand
TGCTAGGAAATGAATTTGGAATTTGAGCCTCATAATTTTGAACTAAAAGTGACCTGTAAAGCATTTGTTTATCAAAATTACAAGGGCGCAATTTTCGTTACCTTTCCTGTTTGTTTCTTAGAACGATTGCTCTTCTGATTCTCAGCAATGGTACTCTGTTTATTAAGGCTCTGCTCTTTGTCTCTGGTTGCTGTCGTTTCCTGTTTCTCCGCTACGATGTATCCATCTATTATAGCCCGTCTTGTTTTTTAATAGGTAATAGGTTATGAAGTTCAGATTTTTTAGTATCCGGAAGTTTATTGAGAGTATCTTCAAGCCATTCATAAGGGTTGTAACCGTTGTTTTTACAGCAAGCGATAAAACTGTATACTATTCCAGCTCGTTTTGCTGCATCGTGTGAACCTGCAAACAAATAATTTTTTCGTCCCAGAGCTACAGGTCGCATGGCATTTTCGACAAGGTTGTTATCTATTTCTAAAATTCCATTTTGAGTATATAATGTTAATTTATCCCAACGGGCAAGCATGTATGTTATTGCTTTGCCAATAGCACTTTGAGGTAATACTTCTGTTACATTTTTCAATAACCAAACTTTCATATCATTTAAAACCGGAACAGATTCTTTTTTTCTCAGTTCTAAACGAGCATCATTACTAAATTTCATAGTTCTTGCAAAGGATTCAACAGCATAAAGCTCTTGTATTTTATCAAGCATCCATGTACTTCTCGCTTTATCATTACCCTGTGCTTCGAAAAAATTTCTTCGCGCATGAGCCATGCAGCATAAGTGTTGAATGTTAATATTCGGTAATGTTTCATATACCACATAACCATCTGTTTGCAAAAAGCCATTATAATCCGATAAAAAATTATGCGGTTCTGCTTTTCCTCTGCTGCGATTATAGTTATATGCTATCAAACCAGTTTCTACGGAATGATATACCCAATAATATCCAAGGTGCGTGGTACCTTTTTTTGATTTATCCAAGACTTTTATTGTTGTTTCATCCGCCTGAAGGTAACAACTTCCCCGAATTTTTTGTTCCAAAACCGCATATAAATATTCCAGCATCTTCACGGTTCCGCTTACCCAAAATCCGATTGTGGAATCGTTTAATTTCATACCTAATCGTTCGTATTTTTTTACCTGACGATACAATGGCATGTGATCTACATATTTATCTAAAAGTATTGCTACTAAAAGGCTTACATCTACCTTGCCACCCATAATTATACGTGATGGTAATTCTGCTATAACAATACCACTTTTATCTTTCTTTGCATATTTGGGGCGAACAATACGTTTTACGTAAAACTTCGCAGGCGACATAGCTAATAACTCAGTAACTTCTTCGCCTATCTTTTCCATATCAGAGGTATCTTCAATTGGCTCTATTACTGTTGTAACACGTTCCAAATCCTCAGGTAATGATATTTTTGAAAAATCCTCTCTCTTTTTTCTGGTTTTTTTTCTGTGATAGGTTATACTTATTTCTTCTGCGTCCTGTGGTAAATCTAAATCTATTTTTTCTCCAAAATCAAGTGATTGTTGTCCAGGATATATTGTTGTATGCTTTTCTGATTTTATTCCAAATATCTGATTTTTTAATTGCTTTATCTGAAGCCTCAAAATCTCATTTTCGATGTTGAGTTTTGTAATTTTTGAACTACTGGTTTTAACCTCTGAATATAGATTTATAAACTTGTCTATTAACTCCTGTTTTGTATGTTTCTCTAGTTGTTCAACCATGAAACAAAAATACAAAAATTAATATTATTTTTATTGAAAAATGTGTAAAAAATACATTTACTTTTCAACAATATTTTGTGAATAACGATGCCTCTTTTTTGCTCGTTTTAATTCTACTCCTTCTAATATTGAAAGCAGTTCGTGTGAGCTTATAATTTTTGATTCGTGCCTGTTTTCTGCAACAGTAAATTCGTAGGTTCCCCGCTCTAATCGTTTGTAAAATACAGCAAACCCATCACCTTGCCAATGAAGTAGCTTTATCTGTGTTTTGCGATGATTTATAAATATAAACAAATCTCCTGAAAGTGGATTCTTTTCTAATTCACTCCTTACTACACCGCATAAGGAATCAATACCTTTTCGCATATCTACATACTGCTGATATAAATAGTAATTGCGTATCTGATAATGAAAAAGCATCTTATAAGAATAATTGCTTCAATTTCCGATAATCAGGCTTTTCATAAAACAGTATTCTTGTTCCATTGGAAAATAATATCTCGCAGTTTTTTATTTCCCTTAAATTTTCATTTATCAATGGTAGTTTTATAAATCCTGAGGCTGCCATATTTTCCTCCTTGCGAAATTTTCCAACCCAATATCCTAATGAGGATTTACTTATTCCTCTCGTTTTACTATATGCGGACATAGATTTACCACTTTTTTCCCATTGAGTTACTATAGATTTCCATTGGCACGCACTTATAGATAACCTTTTCATAATTTTGTTTTTTTTATTTTTACAAAACTAAAGGTTTTGGTAATTCATATTTGACGGGCTATAATAGACGGATACACTGTAACTGTCATTGATAAACGAAGGCTCGAATACAGGATTAATGTAATTAAAAATAAGATGATGAACAATTCTGTCTCTGAAATCGGCTGCAAATATCTCACGCTGAACAGGGCTGAAATTGATAAAGCATATACTTGGCTTTATCTCATATTTCCTGTTTATAATTTCTTCATGCAACTGA
>CAINEZ010000068.1 GCA_903847905.1 uncultured Bacteroidota bacterium | reverse complement strand
ATCCTCTTCACGCTTTTTATCACGATATAAAAGGTCTTCAAGAGTTTGTAAAGAAATTCTATAGTCGGCTTTTTTTATAATTCCAGTAAAAATTTCAAAATCATTTATATCATAAAGACTGCTGTAATTAAGGTCTTCCTTTTTACCCGCCTTATCTCTTTCTTTTTTCCTGTTGTAATAATTCAATTCCCTCTCGATCATTTCGAGATGTTTGGGTGAGAGACCTTGCTTTTTTAGTTGGTTATATAATTTAAAAATATTTTTTGGCATTTTAATCAGTGTCTATATAATATAGATTTTTTTCACGCAAAGTCCGCAAAGAAAAAACGCAAAATCTATCTTTATTTACTTTGTGAACCTTAGCGATACCCCTGCCTTGCCGGCAGGCAGGTTTGTGTTCTTTGTGGTTAATCATTATTGTGAGTTTTGTACTAACACTAATTCGCATCATCATGCGTACAGAAATATTCTATGGTTTTTTCAGCGCAAGTGCTGCAATAGCCGAGTTTCTTCACCATTGTTTCTATCATTCTACCGTATAATTTCTGGTTCTCTTCGTTCGTCCTGTTCGATAAAGCGCCAACAAGACTGCCTGCTCCTGCAATATCCGATTTAAGGCGAACATCAGTAACAGCTTTAACAAGATCGTTGTTATCCATAAAATTATACGAAGGATCTTTTATCATTTTTTGTCCGTAAATTTTTGTTATAGTGGTCCTGAAACTTTGTTTTTGTTCGTCGTTTTTCAATCCGAGGCGTTCTTCCACGCTGTTAATAAAGGTTTCATCAATTTTAATAGGAGTTAATTTCCCTGTTTGCGGATCCTGGTATGTCCATATTTTATCAGGACCAAGATTTTTTGCATCAATCCCGATGATCATATTAACATAATTAGCCACATCTTTTTCAACAGCGTTGGGTTCGTCCATATAAGCATTGAAAATAGTGGTCATTACATTTTTCCTGTAAAGTTCTTTTGCAGTTTTAATGTCATTGAAATATTTCGTTCTGTCATTGGAATCCTGCACATAGTCGAGGACAACAGTTTCCAGAGCTTTGAAAACATCGCCGGCGTACATACATTTGCCTTCCTGTGTTTCGGAACGTTCTAGCAAAACCTGCAAAGATCGTCCAAGATTTCTATGACCAAATCCTTTTTGTCCGAAGCGTTTGGTAATATCAGGATCGTTGTTTAGGTCGCTAATAACTTCGCTCAATGTTTTAATGCTTTTCTCGCCCGCTACTTCTCCTGCAGCAAGTTTCATCATTTCTACCTGTGTCAGTTTATCGGAAGCCGGCATTCGTGTTAGCACTACAGCAACCGAGATAGCATAATTTAAGTTCGGGTCAATATGTAATTTTTCATTTGTAAAAGTCGTTTTATCGCGATTACCTATTGCATAAAAAGTAAGCTCCTGCTGAAGTTTGTAATTCGTATTGTGCGACATATAAGTAAGACGACAACGGTCAACTATGGGAGCTTGTTCCTTTTCGTCAAGAAATCTTCCGAACTCGGAATTGTTGCTTGTTGCAACTACCAGGGTATCCAAGGGCCATTTGTATCCTTCCATTTCAATAGTTCTGTTTTGGATCACGCCAAGATATACCTGTACAAGGTCGCGTTTGTTCTTAAAAATTTCATCTGCAAAATGAATGCCTCCTCCTGCAACCCTTGCCAGCGCGCCTCTGCGAAGATCAAATCTGTAAGGGTGATCGGTTTCTGTGATATGCAGAAGTCGTGTAATAGATTCTTCTCCCAGCAAATCGGCAGCTGATGAAGTAATTTTATCCTTTGCAGCATATTTGCCCGTCATAGTCCCCCTTGATTCGCTTACAGGAACTGTAACTATTTCAATAAAATCTTTTATTTTATTAATATCGCCATTACAATAATTTTTTATTTGATTAAGGATGTAATAAGTACAGGATCCAAGAGGTCTATAGTTTTTATACAGTTCCTCCATTTGTTTTTCTTTGAAACCTTCATTTGCAAGAAATTTTATATTGTCTTCTTTTGCTTCAAAAAAGTTCATGGCAAGAACCATTGGGTCTTCATAAGTTTGGGATTCTATCTGCAAAATTTTTCCATAACCTCCAATTTTATCAAGGCAGTTAAAACGAAATGTGTATCTCCTGTTTTCCTGATGTGAAATAAAGCTCCTGTATAAAGAGCTCAGATGATCAACGAAGAAAGTTTTTCCGTTACCAGGCTCTCCTATCAGGATAAACGCCATTTCTTTAGAGGAACCTCCTTCTGCCGCATCTTTCACAAAAGAAACGAAACTGTTTATTTCATCATACATACCGATGATATGTTTTGCTCCATGCCGGAAAACTTTGAAGTCGTAAGTATAACGACCATTCACAGTAATTTTTTCCATTTTCTGGTTGTCGCCTAATATCATGCGTGTAAGCGATTGGTAAACATTTTCAAACTTTCTGTTACCGAGCAAAACATTTTTTATATGGTAATCAATACTTTTAGTGTTATCCTTTGGAACACTTGTTGTTTTTGCAACTGCCATGGTGTTTCTTTTTAAATGATTTTTCTAATAATGTATTATTTTAAAAGCAATTTAATTAATTCTTATCGTAAATTCATTCTATAAAATCGTATAAATTTAGAAATAATATTTTTAATGGAACAAAATATAAATTACATATTTTGTTTTTCGTTATGAAATTTTTTGACAAACTTAATATGGCTGCGGCTCAAGACCCGAAAAAGAATCCCCCCGATTGGTATAATGCCTGATTTTATTAGTTTTCATTAAAATAAAGCAGGGAGTTATCAAAATTCTAATAGCTCCCTGCTTGTGAAAATTCTTAAAAAATTATTTGATAAATTTTGCCATTCCAACAAACTTTTTATCCGCAGAAGTAATTGTTAAAATATAAATACCCTTGGGTAGATCACCAATTGACCAAACAATATTATGTTTTCCTTTATTTAAAATAATGGTATTCCCTTTAACATGTTGCCCCAGAACATTTGAAATATCAAAAATAAATTCATTAATTGATTCTGAATTTAATTCAATATTCAAATTATCAATAACGGGATTTGGATAAATTATTAAATTAAAATTATTTTTATCACTTTCTTTGATACCGGAATTATTAATAATTATACTATCGCACATAATATCCGAACAAAGCGTATCTCCCAGCGAAATATCATAAACAGTTAAGCATACATTGTACGTACCGTCTCCGGGAAAAGTATGAGATTCCAAATTGAATACACCGGTGTATGTAGTATCAATAAATGTTCCGTCACCAAAATCCCAGTTATATGTATTCTGTCCGCCGGTTTGTGCATTTTCATAAAAATGATAAGTAGTTGAACTTCCCTGATATTGATAATACAAAAAACTTGCTGTGCAAATGGTTGTGTCAGCTATTATTAACGTCTGGCACAATGTCTTCGAGCAAAGCGTATCTCCCAGCGAAATATCATAAACAGTTAAGCATATATTGTAAGTGCCCTCTCCGGGGAAAGTATGCAATATGTATATCCCATTGCTCAAAGCAGAACTGTCACCGAAATTCCAGGAATAAGTATTTTGATTACCCGACAGTATATTTGCATAAAAGTGATATTGATATCCTGTGAAATTATAGTAATTAAAACTTGCTACACAATTGCTTGTGTCGGGTACTATTATTGTCTGGCATGTAGTATCTGAACAAAGTGTATCGTGCACTAAAATATCATAAACCGTCAGACATATTTGATATGTACCCGGCCCGGAAAAGGTGTGCAATGTGTCATGACCACTTCCTAAAGCAGAACTGTCGCCGAAATTCCAGGAATAAGTGTTTTGATTTCCCGACGAGGCATTTGAATAAAAGTGGTATTGGTATCCTGTATGATAGTAATTAAAACTCGCTACGCAATTATTTGTATCGGCTACTATTATTGTCTGGCATGTAGTATCTGAACAAAGTGTATCGTGCACTAAAATATCATAAACCGTCAGACATACATGATATGTTCCCGGGCTGGAAAAAGTGTGCCATGGATCCAAAGTACTACCTAAAGCAGAACTATCGCCGAAATTCCAGGAATAGGTATTTTGATTACCCGACGATGCATTTGAATAAAAGTGGTATTGGTATCCTGTATGATAGTAATTAAAACTTGCTACGCAATTATTTGTGTCTGCCACTATTATTGTCTGGCATGTAGTATCTGAACAAAGTGTATCGTGCACTAAAATATCATAAACCGTCAAACACACATTATATGTACCCGGTCCTGAAAAAGTGTGCCATGGATCCAAAGTACTGCCTAAAGCAGAGCCATCGCCGAAATTCCAGGAATAAGTGTTTTGATTGCCCGACGATGCATTTGAATAAAAGTGGTATTGGTATCCTGTATGATAGTAATTAAAACTTGCTACGCAATTATTTGTGTCGGCCACTATTATTGTCTGGCACAATGTTTTCGAACAAAGCGTATCGTGCACTAAAATATCATAAACCGTCAAACATACATGATATGTTCCCGGGCTGGAAAAAGTATGCCATGGATCAAGGTTACTGCCTAAAGCAGAACTATCACCGAAATTCCAGGAATAGGTATTTTGATTACCCGACGAGGCATTTGCATAAAAGTGATATTGGTAACCCGTATAAAGATAGTAATTGAAGTTTGCTACGCAATGGTTTGTATCAGCTACTATTATTGTCTGGCATGTAGTATCTGAACAAAGCGTATCGTGCACTAAAATATCATAAGCCGTTAAACATACATGATATGTTCCCGGGCTGGAAAAAGTATGCCATGGATCAAGGTTACTGCCTAAAGCAGAACTATCGCCGAAATTCCAGGAGTAAGTGTTTTGATTGCCCGACGGGGCATTTGCATAAAAGTGATATTGGTAACCTGTATAAAGGTAGTAATTAAAACTTGCTACACAATTATTTGTGTCAGCCACTATTATTGTCTGGCATGTAGTGTTAGAACAAAGTGTATCATGGCTTGTAGGATTAATATCATAAACCGTTAAACATACATTATATGTACCCGGTCCTGAAAAAGTGTGCCATGGATATATACCACTGCCTAATTCTGTTCCATTGCCAAAATTCCACGAATAGGTATTTTGATTGCCTGATGTGGTACTTGCATAAAAGTGATATTGATAACCCGTGTAAAGATAATAATTGAAATTTGCTACGCAATTGTAACTTTGTGCATATATCGCTATTGAAGAGATCAAAGCAATAAATAAAGTAAAAATTTTTGTTTTCATAGCTTTATAGTTTAAGTGGTTTTAAATATTATTCTAATAAAATGATCTTGGAAATCGCTAGTTACTTTAATAGACGGAAAAATAAAAAATAGTTGCCTATAAACATTTTACCCTGATTCTGATTATAACAATCTATATTGATTTTCAGAAATCTGTAAACAATTTTGCAAAAAATAATTCTTACCTTTGTTCGCTTTTAAAAAACTTCTAAAGTTATAAAAAATATTTTTGATGGAGCAAAATAAAATTTATAAAAGATATACCATAACTTCGGCTTTGCCTTATGCCAACGGTCCAATTCATATCGGACATCTTGCCGGAGTGTATATTCCGGCTGATATTTATGCTCGGTATCTTCGTTCTAAAAATGAAGATGTATTATTTATTGGCGGCTCTGACGAACATGGCGTTCCCATTACCATCAAAGCAAAGCAAGAGGGGATAGTTCCACAAAAGATCGTTGATAAGTACCATAATATTATTAAAAAATCATTTGAGGAATTTGGAATTTCTTTTGATATTTATTCGCGTACGTCAAATAAAATACATCATGAAACTGCATCTGAATTTTTCACTACCCTTTACAATAAAGGTGAATTTATTATTAAAACATCAGAACAGCTTTATGATAAAGAGAATAATCAATTTTTAGCAGACCGTTATGTTACCGGTACTTGCCCGCATTGCAACAATGAAAGGGCTTATGGCGACCAATGCGAGAAATGCGGCACATCATTAAATGCCACAGACCTTATTAATCCTAAATCTGTTTTAAGCGGAAATACACCTGTAATGAAGGAAACCAAACATTGGTATCTCCCGCTTGATAAATATGAACCATGGTTGAGAAAATGGATACTGGAAGATCACAAAGAATGGAAGCCTAATGTTTACGGTCAATGCAAATCGTGGCTCGATCAGGGCTTGCAACCCCGCGCTGTTACCCGTGACCTTGACTGGGGAGTGAAAGTTCCCCTGGAAGAAGCTGCCGGAAAAGTTTTATATGTTTGGTTTGACGCTCCTATTGGCTATATTTCTGCTACAAAAGAATGGGCGGAAGAAAAAAATAAGCAGTCGGCAGTTGGCAGTTCATCACCAACAACCAACAACCAACAACAAACAACCTGCCTTACCGGCAGGCAGGCAAACAATTTTATTGACTGGCAAACTTACTGGAAAGACCCCGAAACCAAATTAGTTCATTTCATCGGGAAAGATAATATTGTTTTTCATTGCATTGTTTTTCCTGCTATGCTTCATGCCGAAGGAACATATATTTTACCTGATAATGTACCCGCTAATGAATTTCTAAACCTGGAAGGAGATAAGATTTCTACCTCGCGCAACTGGGCTGTGTGGCTTCATGAGTATTTACAAGAGTTTCCCGGTAAACAAGATGCGCTTCGTTATTCGCTTTGTTCAAACGCGCCAGAAACAAAGGACAATGATTTTACATGGAAGGATTTTCAATTAAAAAACAATAGCGAACTTGTTGCTATTCTTGGGAACTTTGTTAACAGAACTTTAATTCTTACAAAAAAATATTTTGACGGATATGTTCCGGAAATTCCTGCTTTAACTGAACGTGATAAAGAAACTTTACACGCTATTGCAGGTTTTCCAATAAAAATATCCAACTGCATTGAGCTTTACAAATTCCGTGAAGCGCTTTCAGAAATGATGAACCTGGCAAGGCTTGGCAACAAATACCTTGCAGACTCTGAGCCATGGAAAATTTTTAACACAAATCCTGAACAGGTAAAAACAATTTTGAATATTTCTTTGCAGATTTGCGCAAACCTTACAATAGTAATGGAGCCGTTTTTGCCTTTCTCGGCTAAAAAACTTTTGCAAATGCTGAATATTGGTAAACTCAAATGGGAATTTGCAGGGAAAACAGATATTCTGAAACCTAATCACCAGCTTGGCAAAGCAGAATTATTGTTTGAAAAAATTGAAGATGACGCAATAATTGCTCAGATAGAAAAATTACACAAAACAAAGGAGCAAAATAATATGAATGAAACTGTTGTAACTCCTGCAAAACCTGATATTTCTTATGAGGATTTTGCTAAAATGGACATCCGTACAGGAACTATTCTTGCTGCTGAAAAAGTCGCAAAAACTCAGAAACTTTTAAAACTCTCTATCGATACGGGTATTGACAAAAGAATAGTTGTTTCCGGCATTGCCGAATTTTACGATCCCGAAAAAATTATCGGGCAAAAAGTTGTGATCTTGATAAACCTACAACCTAAAACAATAAAGGGCATAACTTCGCAGGGAATGATACTTATGGCTGAAAATGAAAAAGGAGAACTTTGTTTTGCGGCGCCAACAAAAGAATTTAATAACGGAAGTACAGTAAAATAAAATTTGCTTTAAATTTAATGTGACCCCGACAGGAATCGAACCTGTATTTAAAGTTTAGGAAACTTCCGTTCTATCCGTTGAACTACGGGGCCGAATATGCAAAAGTAATTTTTTTTCACAAAACATCAAAACTTATTGTGGATTTATGCGCGCTGCAGGCGTGTTAAATTTTAAAACTTTTGACAATTAAATTATTATCCTATCCTGCATCTATCTATGCAGTTACCGTTTTATTATAGCTGGATACTTTTTTTTTCATTGGTGGACGAGATAAAATAGGCAAGCATATCTGAATGAACCGATATACTTGCCATCTTTGCCTAAATTTCCAAATTAGGGCTATGAGCAAAGATAAAACAAAAAAATTAGT
>CAINEZ010000067.1 GCA_903847905.1 uncultured Bacteroidota bacterium | reverse complement strand
TAATTGTTCCCGTCAAAATAATAATTATTGAACCAATAAAAATCTTATCATCTTCGTAAGGAGGGTCATAGACGACTGTTTCTAATATAGCTCCTTCGGTTAATAGGGGATAATAGGATCCTGATCCTGATACATAGTTATATCCTCTATAATTATGACCAGAAGCTTCACTTCTCTGACCAAACTTATCCGATTTACGTTCCGGAAGTGGGTCATCTACTAAGTTAGTAGTTGGGCTCTTCAAGCCCTGACCATAAACTCCGCTTTCACGAGCTCCGTTTCTGGAACTAGATGAGTGATTTCCCCTTCCTGTCATCGGTTCTGAAATGAAGAAATTTGAGAAATTACTAGAAAAAGTATTTAAAGAAGGATAAGGTCCATAAAACTGTGGATTAATTGGTTGATCAGCTATCCGATTTCCTGTAAACGATTCTACAGGATATATACCTGATAGGTTAAACTGATTAATCTTAACTATAGTATTTTTATTAGGTAATTTATTTATAATAAGACGGAAATAACTGTAAGGTGTTGTATTCGAAACAGTAAACGAGATGGGTTTTCGATCTTTACAGTCGTAATCATTGTTATTAATATCTTTTGATTTGTCATATCCATAAGGAAAGCTGAACGTAAGAATATTGCCGGAAAGAATAAATTTACATGATACTTTTATTTTATTGGACCCGTTGTACTGAAAAGCTTCAGGGCTAAGTTCGGTTACTTCGTTAACAGAAGTTTTTACTATAAGGTTTCCATTCCTTAGAATTACTTTATCGGCGCCTTCATACTGAAACTTAATATTACTGCCATCAGCACCTGGGTGCAAAATAATATCATATTTTAAGTGAGAATCATTTTCATAAATATTCAAATCGGTATTTTTATAAAGTCCTTTGTAATTAACTCTTCTGAATGATTTTACTTTTGACGCCCATTTGCTTTTATCTTTATCAGTAAAATAATTATAGTAACCTTCATTCAATTTATCGGCAGTAATAACCACATCCTGTTCAGAATTCAGAAAATTTATTTTATACGCGTGGTATTTGATATTATAATCGGAAGGTATTAATTTCTCACGTTTTTCAGCAGGTTCATGTTTAAATTCAAGCAGTTTGTTAATAGCTGCCATATCTTTAAACACAAATGTGAAACAATTCTTTTCAAGAAAAACAGCTCCACCTTTAATATCCGATTTATAAAGAATATTCTTTTCCCATTGATTTTTATTCTCGATAAATTCGATCTTCCCGCTTTGAATACTGATTGTCTGGGCAAAAAGAAAGTTACTCATACAGAAGAATGCCTGCATGACAAAAACAAGAAAAATTATTTTTTTATAAAAAATATTCAAAATGAATAATGTATTTCTGTATATACAAAGATAATAATTTTTAGAAATTCATCAAATTAATTTAATCAGGTAAAATTTTTCAATCGAAATGTTAACCCTGTACGAAGTGCAGGGAAAATGTCTGCATTAATAATAGCAATCCTGAAAGGATTGAATAATATCACATTTAACCTCTTCAGGGTTAATAAATATTGCCCCTTTAATAACCACCGGTTTTTCCGGTGGTTATTAATACCTGCCTTGTCGGCAGACAGGTTAAAGTCCTTCGGACTTTTTTATCATTCCCTGAACATAATTTTTGAATATTTGTGTCCACACTGTAGCTGCCGGTAGGCGGGTTTGAGACTTGAGTCTTTTATTTTTTTATGAATAAAACAAGCTAATAAGTATTTCTGATTACTTTTGTGTAACATAAAAAAACTATCATGAAAAAAATCACATTTTTCCCACAGTCATTTCTGAAAATTTCAATGATTTTATTTTTAATTATTTTTCTCACTGAAATAGCCATTTCTCAAAATTCAATAGAATCAAAAGGTTCATGGAAATGTTATCAGAACAAGATACACCACATGCCATTTCTTGCTGATAAATCTCCCAATTCGCCAAAACATTCTTTTGATGTTTTAAAATACACACTTAACCTTGACCTTTATAATTGTTATAAGAATCCCTTTCCGCATTCCTTTCAAGGAAGTGAAATTCTTAGTTTCAAAATTGACACAGCGCTGAATTCCATTCATCTCAATGCTGTAAACACATCTCTGCATATTGATTCTGTTAGTTTATCTGCAATTTCGTTTTCTCACTTAAATGATATTCTTACTATAAACCTTGACAGGACTTATAATGCCGGAGAGATCACCGAAGTAACAATTTATTATCACCACCTTAATGTTAGCGATAATGCTTTTTTCACAGGTAATGGAATTGCTTTTACAGATTGCGAGCCCGAAGGAGCAAGAAAATGGTTTCCATGCTGGGACAGGCCATCCGATAAAGCATTGACAGACCTCACTTTTAAAGTTCCTGGTAATATTCTTTTAGGATCAAATGGGAAACTTCAGGATTCGCTTCATACAGGAGATACAATTTATTATCAATGGGTGAGCAGAGATCCTGTTGCCACTTACCTTATGGTTATTACTTCCAAAGTTAATTATAAACTCGATATTGTTTACTGGCCGATGATTTCCAATCCTTCAATAAAAATACCAATGAGATTTTATTACAACAATGGCGAAGATCCATCACCAATAAAAAATATTATTGTTGATATGACTAATTATTATTCGAACCTTTTTGGAGAACATCCATTTGAGAAAAATGGATTTGCTACTCTTAACGATCAGTTTCAATGGGGAGGAATGGAAGACCAAACACTGACAAGTATTTGTCCTAATTGCTGGTTTGAATCGCTTATAGCCCATGAATATTCGCATCAGTGGTTTGGTGACATGATAACTTTAGGAAAATGGTCGGATATCTGGCTTAACGAAGGATTCGCCACATACTGTGAAGCGCTTTGGGATGAACATGTTTATGGATACACCCAATATAAATCAGATATAATATCTGATGCTAACAATTATTTTTCTGATAACCCTGGATGGGCAATAGAAAACCCAAACTGGGCTGTTACAACTCCTTCCGCTTCTGAACTTTTCAATTACGCAATGACATACTGCAAAGGGGCATGTGTACTGCACATGTTCAGATATACCGTGGGCGATTCTTTGTTTTTTGCCTCACTTAAAGGTTATGCTACCGATACAGTGAATTTTAAATTTCAATCATCTGTTATCCCTGATTTCATGGCAAAAGTGAACCAGGTTTGTAACCAAAATCTTGATTGGTTTTTCAGCGAGTGGTTACAACAGCCAAACCATCCTAAGTATGCGAATACTTATAATTTTTATGACAATGGAAACGGAACATGGACAGTGAATTTTAATGCATCACAGGTTCAAACGAATGCGGGTTTTTTTAAAATGCCTATCGAAATAAAAGTTTCATTTATTGATGGAAGTGATTCAACCGTAAAGGTTGTGAATGACCAAAATAATCAACCTTTTTCATTTATTTTTAACAAACAGCCTTCTGCTCTGATTTTTGATCCTGACGACAATATTGTTCTTAAAGAAGATACTTTATCTGTTGGTATTAATGAAAATAATTCTTACAACCATTCGTTAATTTTATATCAGAATAATCCGAACCCTTTTTCATATAAAACACAAATCGTTTTCGAATTGCCTTCTGAATTACCTGTAGAACTAATTGTTTACGATGTTTTCGGGAAACAGGTTTATGTAATCGCTAATAAAACAATGACTGCCGGAAAACATGAAATGGAATTTATTTCATCCGGAATTTCAAAAGGAATTTATTATTTTACTTTAAAATCAGGAACACAGATGCTGGTAAAGAAAATGGTTGTTATGTAGAATAACAGTTTTATTATTTTTTACCAATTAGAGTTACAGTTCCTTTTAATTCTGTAACATTATTTTTCAGGTCAGTAAATTTAATTATATAAAAATACGTTCCAGGAGATACCAATTTTCCATCATACTTTCCATCCCAGCCGTCAGTACCTTC
>CAINEZ010000066.1 GCA_903847905.1 uncultured Bacteroidota bacterium | reverse complement strand
TAAAATTTTTATTATTTTTTCTTTTTTGCGAATTTTATTTTATAGGAAACTTCAACATTGCCTGTTATAATATCATTAAGTTTACCTTTGATAAGTTGTTTTTTTAGATTGCTTAACCTGTCAACAAAAACAATCCCATCAGTATGATCGTATTCATGTTGAATTATGCGTGCTGGAATGCCGTCAAACCATTCATCGTGATATTCAAAATTTTCATCAAAATATTGAATATGAATTTTTGGTTTTCGCAATATATCTTCCCGCAATTTCGGGAAGCTAAGGCAGCCTTCATTGAACAGCCACTCCTCCCCTTCTTCTTCAATGATCTGGGCATTGATAAAAGCTTTTTTAAAACTGTCCAATTCAGGGTTATTTTCATCGGAATATCCGTTTGCATCAACTATAAAAAGTCTTATTGACAAACCAATTTGTGGAGCTGCTAGACCGACACCGGGAGCTGCATACATTGTTTCAAACATATTTTCGATAAGCTCATTCAGATTCGGATAGCTCTTGCCGATTTCCAGCGTTTTTTTCTTTAATATCGGATTTCCGTATGAAACAATAGGTAATATCATCTGATCATTATTTTTTATATACTTCTATAATTTAAACTTTCAAGATATGATTGCAAAATAATAGTAGCACTAATGCTATCTACAAGAGCTTTATTCTGCCTGGCTTTCTTTTTCAAACCAGCATCTATCATGGTTTGAAACGCTATTTTTGAAGTAAATCTTTCATCCATTCTTTTAACGGGAATTGAAGGAAATGTTTTTTGTAAAAGTTTTATAAAAGGTTCAACAAATTTTGCTGAATCCGATTTAGTATTATTCATTTGCTTCGGCTCACCTACAATGAAACAATCAACACTCTCTTTCAAAGTATATTTTTTTAGATATTCTATTACATCTTTTGAATGTATAGTTTCCAGTGAATTTGCAATTATCCTGAGTTCATCAGTTACTGCAAGCCCCACACGTTTTCTTCCATAATCAATAGCTAGTATTCTTCCCAATTACTAATTGAAATTAATTTATGCAAAATTAATAAAAAAAAACATATATAATAAAGGCATCGTTAATGTGGCAGAATCAATGCTATTGAAAAATTTCATTATATTTGCAAATATTTAAAATATATTACATAAATTTGCACTCCGTTTTTAAAGAGATTTATTTAAAATTAAGAAGTCATGAAGTCAGAAATTATAAAACAAGTTGAACGCGAACTAATGCCCAAAAGGGAATTTCCTCTTTTTAAAGCAGGAGATACAATTACAGTTCATTACAAAATTATTGAAGGTAATAAAGAACGTATCCAGCAATATCAGGGAGTTGTTATACAACGAGCAGGCGACGGATCCACCGAAACTTTCACTGTCAGGAAAATTTCAGGGAATATAGGCGTTGAAAGAATATTTCCTATAAGTTCTCCATTTATTGAAAAGATCGACCTCAATAAAAGAGGCATGGTTCGCAGAGCGAAAATATTTTACATCCGTGGATTAAGAGGTAAAAAGGCAAGAATAAAAGAGAAGAGAGTTTAATCTCGAAAATCCCGATAAATCGGGATTTTTTTTTGCATTTATTTTGTAATAATTATTGGGTGATCAACTATTTTCAAGTACATTACCATAAAAATTATATAAAAAATACTTTGATATAAATTCTTTTTTTAATGTTATAGGTGGGCGGTAAATGATTTCTTTTTTCTGATTAACGATTACCATTTTTACTGATTATCTTACTCAGAAATTCCAAGCAATGTAACACTAAAGTTTATGTCCCATTTTCTTTTTCTTGGTTTCCAGATAGAACTTATTATGTTTATTGGCTTTTATAACTACCGGAACATTTTCAGTAATTTTTAATCCGTAACTTGTTAGACCTACTCTTTTGGTAGGATTGTTTGTTATAAGTTTTAAATTTTTTATTCCGAGATCTCTTAAAATCTGGGCGCCGATTCCGTAATCTCTTTCGTCAGGTCTGAAACCAAGTTCAATATTTGCTTCAACAGTATCTTTACCTTGTTCCTGGAGATGATATGCTTTAAGTTTATTCAAAAGCCCTATACCGCGCCCTTCCTGGTGCATATAAAGTAAAACTCCTTTACCGGCGGCTTCTATCATCTGCATTGCTTTGTGTAATTGCTGACCACAGTCGCATCGGTATGAACCAAAAATATCACCGGTAACACATGAGGAATGAACTCTTACTAAAATGGGTTCTTCTTTTTTCCATTTCCCCTTAACAAGAGCAATATGAGTGCGGTTATTAGTGATCTGTCGGTAAGCATGAAGTTCGAAATTTCCCCATTCGGTTGGCAAATCAACTATCACTTCTCTTGATACAAGGCTTTCGTTTCTTATCCTGTATGCTATAAGGTCTTTAATGGAAACGATTTTCAAATTAAATTTTTTTGCAATAATAAAAAGTTCAGGAAGTCTTGCCATTGTGCCATCTTCATTCATTATTTCAACAAGGACACCAGCAGGGTAAAGTCCTGCAAGTTTTGAAAGATCTACGGTAGCTTCAGTATGACCAGCCCTCTGAAGCACTCCTCCGTTTTTAGCTTTCAGGGGGAAAATATGTCCTGGTTTTCCTAATTCTTCGGGTTTTGTTTTTGTGTCAGCTATGGCTTTGATTGTCTTAGCCCTGTCGCTTGCCGAAATGCCTGTAGTACAACCATGACCTTTAAGATCAACTGAAACAGTAAATGCAGTTTCGTGCGAAGAAGTATTTCGCGACACCATCATATCAAGCCCCAGTTCATCACAACGCTTTTCGATTACAGGGACACATATCAGTCCGCGTCCATGAGTTGCCATGAAATTTACAATTTGTGACGTAATGTTTTGCGCAGCGCAAATAAAGTCTCCTTCGTTCTCGCGGTTTTCATCATCAACAACAATTATTATTTTTCCTTGTCTGAATTCTTCAATAGCTTCTTCTATTGTATTTAATTTATTAGTCATCTTTGGTATTTATTATGCGTAAGTTTAATGATTATACAAAAGTAGTTTTTTTA
>CAINEZ010000065.1 GCA_903847905.1 uncultured Bacteroidota bacterium | reverse complement strand
GCCACTCTTCGACACGTTCCTGAAATGCGGAACGGCTCTGAGTGACATGTGATTAATTTATGCGAAACTTGAGTTAATGATTATAGAAAAAGTTTTAATTATTGCTTGATAAATTTCTTTGTTATTACCTTATGATCTGCTGTTTCGATACGAATAAAATATACTCCGCTATTCAATGAATTTATATTTATAATTTTTTGCTTACCGATAATTTTATCTTCTATTAATTTTTGTCCCAGGCAATTTAAAATTTTAACATCTGCTGTATTATTATCATTAAGATTAATTACCAGGTTATTATAAACGGGGTTAGGATATATCCTTGTTGAAAGATCATTTTGTTCGTTTATACCGGTAATATTTTTTGAGAAAGTATAAATAATACCATTTGCCGGAGTACCATTTATAGTGTAAGCAGAATCAGGAACAAACGGAGGTACATTAACTGTAGGATTATTTGGAGTTCCTGACAATAAGTATTGATTGCTTTCTGAATTTGCTAATCCGATATATGCACTTTGTAACCCTTCATAATCAATAATTGGATTTATTATTGAATTGGGACCATAATGCATCTCAATTTTATTAGTACCTTCATAAAGCCAAAGTTGAAAATTTATATAATCGTTTAAAGTTTCCAGGGAATCGTCTTCTTCATAAAAACCGGCATTTTTAAACTCTAATTTAAAAATTCTATTTCCTGTAGCGCCCTCCAATTTATATGTTATAGGCGACAAGGGTATTTCAGTAATATTTCCTCTGTCTTCCAAATCAGTCTCAAAAAGCAAAATTATATTTCCATAATCGAAGTTTGATATTTCACCTCCTAAACCTGCACCAAGATAAACAGAATCTATATTAAGGTCGAATAATTGAAATGTAAAACCTATTGGAATAGAAGATTCAGGATCATCCCATGGTTCTCCCGGGTCAACTTCTGTATTAACAATAGGAGTTGAACCTGTTAAATTTGAATAAGTACCCGTACTAACAGAAAAAGTGTAATCATTCAAAAGGATATCTTTATCAGTTGACGAATTATTAAGTATTTTCTTTATAAAATCATTTTTGTTAACTTTTAAATGTTTATTTGGGGTTTGCCCAAATGTACATAAAATTGCCATTGTAAGAATGACTGTAAAAAATGTAAATTTTGTTTTCATAATGTTTATTTTTTAAATTATTAAATAATGTTACGCAAAAATAATAAATTCATTGGTCAGGCAGAGTTACTTTCTACATGTGCGGAACGTAAAGAGTCGAAGTTCAACATATTCATTGTGCAAAACATTGATTTTTATATAATTTTATTTTGCTTTTTTTTTGTCCTTTCTCCTTAATGAGAAAGAACGAAAGAATCAAGAAAATCCGAAGCTGCCCACACACCTGCGTTCGCACGCTCGCCGTCCCGAAAGCATTCGGGATTCAGTCCTACCCGCTTTTCCTGCTTTGCAGGAATTCAGCTATCTGATGTGCTTTTAAAATATTCCTGTTTATCATGTAAAAGAACTGCTAATAATATTCTGAAAAATAATTTTATGATTTGCGTAACATCAGTAATTAACTTGAGTTTGGTGTTTTTTTAATTAATGCAAAAGTCGAGTTATTAGATATTGCAAATGTATCTTTTATTTTGAAATTAAAAAACCTGTCTTATTTCGTTCTTCAGAAACTCAAGAGCGGTTTTCAATAGAAGTTTTTCACTTAGTGAAAGTTCAAAAATTTTCTGACTTAGTTCTGTAGCAGTTGCATTATCGTTCAATTTTGTAGCAGCAGTGTTTACTAACTTTATAAGATCTTCTTTAGCATTTCGTACAAGCTCCCATGCCTGAGACGACATATATACCTGCTGCGAAAGGTTATGTTCAAATTCCTCTCTTATAGCAAGTATCAACATGGTTTGAAACTGGAGTGAAGATAATTCGGGTTTGTGCAATCTCATTACAAGACTTTCGGGAGATATTCTTTCTAAAAAAAGAATGAGCCTTTCATAAGCCTGCAGCCTGATAGGAGTGATAATTTTATATCCTGCCATTTTAATATCCGATGCTCTTTTTTTTTGATCATTATCTAAAAATAATTTAATAAGATAATAAGCTGCCGCAAATACCACTAAGGAAGGCAGCACATATTTCAGAATTTCCAATAATTCGTTCATGTGAAAATGGTTTAAGTTAATATATATAAAATGCAATTATACATATCTAATAGAACGCAGATGACGCAGATAATTATGATGGAAACTGATAAAATAAAACTAATCAGTCAATTTTTGTTATTAAAATTAATATGAGCTAATATAGTAATTGAGCATTTTCGAATAAAATCATATTTAATCTTAAGCAATCAGTGTCATCAGCGTTCTATTATATTCAAATGCAAATATCATAATTTTATTATAATAAATTCTTGAAAAAATATTTTTTAAATGCGGCAGTTAATTTTATATCTTTGTTTAATATAATACTTCGGTAATTTTTTATTTCACGCTAAGTCGCAAAGCCTTGATATTGTTGAAAGTTTAAAATAATCATCATTTTGCGAAACACTTGATATTTCAGGGTTTTAAAATTATTACCGAACCATTGTAATATATACAATTGGTATAACATTGCCATTTTAAGACTTGGGACTTCGATATAAAATGTAAATATTATTTTTGAACAACTCCTAAAAGTCTATTTTTATACTTATGCTTGCAAAAATAATGCTCATTTATATAGATAAACTGCGCTTTTTTCGCTGTGCAAGCCCGCCCGGAATGAATTAGTCGGGCAGGTCTCGAAACTGTACGCCAGTTGGCAGATCGTATCAACCACTGAGTTTTAGTTCAACCACTAATTATTTACTTTCATGAAAAACGTAGTACTTATTCCTGTTGTTCACAAAGGCAGAAAGCGTCTGCTTGTAAAATTTGATTATGATTCCGAACTTAACGGAATTATCAGAAAAGTAGGAGACTCTACTTATAGCGCTACACGTAATAGCTGGCATGTGGCTAACAATCCGGAAACGCTTAAGGAACTGTTCAGGTTATTTAAAGGAATAGCAGTTATTGATACTACGGCGGTGTTTGATAAAGGTTCAAAGTTCGATGTTCAAAGTTCAATGGTTGAAACGGCGAAGGAGCGACTTGATGATGGGGCGAATGGTGGAAAGGGAGATGAGGAGAACAGGGGAATAGGGGAGGGGGTAAGTTTTGAAAAGCAAAAAGTTCACAGTCTTCAGTTTGCAAAAGGCGATAAAAAAAATGACGGGGCGATGGAAGGAATGGGGCGAAAAAGCGACGGGGCGACAAGGCGACTTGGCGAGAAGGAGAAAGAAAGTGAACCTTTTAATTTTCGAGGCAGGAAATCGAATATTGTAAGAATTGATATTATTGATGAAAAGAAAATAATATTAAAATTTCCATTTGCCCGATGTCATGTAGCAAAAATGAAAACATTACCATTATACTCATGGGATAATAATAATAAACACTGGTCGTTTCCTTATACTCTTAATATTAAATCGGAAATTGAAAATTACTTCAACCAGTTCGGATTTGAAATTGAATGCACTTTTAAAAAATCGAAAACCAAAGAATTAAAGGAAAAGAAAAATTATTCGAACGATAGAAAAATTCCTAAGGAATATATTGACAAGCTTGTTATAAAAAGGTATAGCGAAAACACGCAACGCACCTATAAAGTAGCTTTTTTGGATTTCATAAATTATTTCAAAACAAAAGAACTTTATGAAATCACAGATCAGGATATTAGGGAATATATGCTGTACCTTGTTGAGAAACGAAAGGTTTCATCCTCATTTCAAAACCAGGTTATAAATGCGATTAAATTTTATTATGAAAAAGTGCTTGGTTGGGAAAAATTACCTTATGTAACAATTGACCGCCCGTTCAAAGAAAAATTCCTGCCTACAGTACTAAGTGAAGAAGAAGTTCAAAAATTGCTTAATAACGTGGAAAACCTGAAACATAAAACCATTTTGCTTACCATATATTCTGCCGGCTTGCGAATAAGTGAACTTATAAATTTGAAAATAAAAGATATTGATAAAGATAGAAAGGCAATAATAGTAAAGGGCGCTAAAGGGAAAAAGGACAGGTACAGTTTATTGTCGGAAAAATTATTATTTTTTTTACACAAATATTACAGGGAGTATAAACCGAAAGAATGGTTGTTTGAGGGACAGGATGGTGGTCAGTATTCTGGAAGCAGCATACAATCTATTTTCAGGGAAGCATGCAGGAAAACAGGAATAATAAAAAAAGCAACGGTTCATACATTACGACATAGCTTTGCTACACATTTATTAGAAAGAGGAACCGATTTAAGATATATACAGGAGTTACTCGGGCACGGTTCGCCAAAAACTACTCAAATATATACTCATATTACACATAAGGGAATGGAGCAAGTTGAGAGTCCATTAGATAATTTAGAAATAAAATAGTTTTATGCAAGGATATCAACTTATTATAAGCGAAAAATAAAATAGCTGCGACTATGATAAGAATTATATATAATTTTAAAAATAAATTGGGAATAATTTAGAAAAATAATTCATACATTTACAAAATAAATGAAATGTATTTAACTAAAGATAAGGCAACTATAGAGGCAAAATCAAATAGCTATAATATCTTTTGATAAAGTAGAAATATCAGCAATAGAGCAGCACATACGTTAGGTGCAAGCGGCAAATTAAAAAAACAGACTATGACTTCAGACAGTTCAGTGCAATTTGACAAACGAGTAACAGAAGATAAAATAAGCCAACACTTAAG
>CAINEZ010000064.1 GCA_903847905.1 uncultured Bacteroidota bacterium | reverse complement strand
TATTTTTTATTATTTTTTCTCTTATAATTATTTCATGTAATAAAAGTAAAGATGAAGGGTCTTCAGCAAAAGCAGTTGTAGAAGCTTATCTTTCTCCAAATACTACAACCAGTGTGCATATTACCACTGAAATTTTATATACATCGTCAGATACTTCAAAAGGCTTGGATAATTTGAATGTTACAATTTCCTGTAATGGCATTTCTTATTCTTTGACTTCTACAGGGAATGGTTATTATTTGGCTGATACTTCTCTACATATTGTTGTAGGAAACACATATAATTTAAAATTTGAATACAATGATAAAATAATTACTGCTTCAACGGTAATACCCTCAAAACCTACAGGGTTTACTGAGTCAGCTAATTCAATTACCGTTCAGCAATTCAATCCGAATAGTGGCACAATGCCGACTTTTCCCGATCCCATCGAATTGGATTGGGATAATTCAAACCATGATTATTATATAATTGTCGTTAAAAATATCGAATCAACTTTAGTACCTACTGACACGGCAAACAAAAACAACCGTGCTTTCCGGACAGAACCGACACAATCAAACACCTATAAAATTCAGGCGATGCAGTTTAAATATTATGGAACGCATGATATTATTTTGTGCAAACTCAATCCGGAATATGCTGCGTTATACAATGACAATGGAAGTAATTCCTTAAACCTGACATCGCCAGAAAGTAATATAAATAACGGTTGGGGAATTTTCACAGGTATAAATGCCGATTCTGTAACAGTTGAAGTAACAAATTAAAAATAAAATGATGATAGCTTTAAATAACAGAGAAATATGTATTGAGGATAATACTCTTAATAATAAAAATAAATATGTGTTTCAAATTGCAAGTTTTGTTTTCGATTATGAAAATATGATTCTTATGCGGAAAGGTAATTTTTGCAGGTTGACGTGTAAAGAAACTGATTTGCTGAAGTTATTATGTGTCAATAAAAATAGTGTATTAACACGTGAATTTATTTTGAAAACAATTTGGCGTAATGATGATTATTTTTTAGGAAGAAGCATGGATGTTTATATCTCAAAGCTTCGAAAATATTTGAAATTTGATAAAAACATTTCTATTGTAACCATTCATGGAATAGGATTCAAACTGAGAATTGAAGAAAATAATAAAATCAAGTAATATGAAACAAAAAAATAAAATATTATTAATAGAACCAGACCCTAAATTGTCATTTGAAATTAGCATTGCTTTGAAAAATTTCGGTTACGAATTAACCGATACCGTACCCTATATATTTAATGCTATCCGTTCAATTGATACAAATAAACCTGATGTAATCATGATAGATGGTGTAATTACAAGCCAATTAGCTGATTTTATTTCATCTTATGTAAAACTACCGTTAATAATTATTTCAAGTCAGTTTGAAAAAGAGATTTATAAATATTCGGATAAATTAAGAATTTTAACTATTATTCAGAAACCATACAATATTAACGAAATCAAAATACCTGTAGCAATCGCTTTTAATAAACTTTATTAATAAAAAATAGTATTGTACTAACATTTGCTTATGATAAACTTTTACCCCGGAAAAGTGAGTAATTAATGTCAATTTATTTTCGTGTTGGAACGAACCATCCTGCTGACAGGTTGTTGAAATATTTAGGGTTTTTCATTTTTCATAGAAATATATTTCACAACCTGCCTTGGCAGGCATGGCAAGTATTTAAAAAAATTGAGTTTGTTTAGATTATTCCTTAATATTTAATATTATATGTATGAAGCATTTTGTAATAAATACAAATATTATAAAATATTCTTTCGTTATATTCTTTTGTTTTTTTTTCCTTAAAGGCATT
>CAINEZ010000063.1 GCA_903847905.1 uncultured Bacteroidota bacterium | reverse complement strand
TGTCCACACGGTAGCTGCCGCACAGGCAGGCGAACAACAAACAATGTGAACAATTTATTTTTTATTATATAACTTTATCATCTGTCAATATCAGGTATTACAAGGTCTAAGCTGCCACTAATAGCAATTAAATCGGCAATTTTAAAACCAGAAGTAAGCAGGTTCATTACAGCCAGGTTTGAGAAACAAGGAGTACGGAATTTTACCCTGTAAGGATATTTATCCCCTTTACTAATAATATATACACCAAGTTCACCTCTTGATGTTTCAACTCTTTGAAAATATTCGCCTTCGGGTAATTTTATTACAGGTTTCATTTTAGCTGTGAAATCGCCTTCGGGGATATTATCAACAAGCTGTTCCAGAATCTTCATGGATTCCCACATTTCAAACATCCTGGCTTGATATCTATGAAATGTGTCACCTTCAGTATAAAGTATTTCTTTAAAATCAACTTTGTCGTAAACGCCATAGGGATGATGCTTTCTTACATCGCATGCGAAACCCGAAGCCCGGCCGCTTGGTCCTGTAACACCATAATTAATGGCATCTTCAAGTGAAAGAATCCCGATACCTTTAGTTCTTTCCTGCAGGATAACATTGCCAGTTAAGAGTTTGTCGTATTCGGGAAGTTTTTTTCTGAAATATTTAATGAATTCTTTAATTCTTTTTTGGAAGTTCGGATGAATATCCCACATCAAACCACCAGGGGTATTGTAACTAAGAAGGAGACGGCCTCCACATGTTTCTTCAAAAATATCAAGTATTTTTTCACGATCGCGCAATCCATAGAAATAACAAGTTTGTGCTCCAAGGTCCATACCGAAAGAACACCACCATAATTGATGTGATGCAAGCCTGTTTAATTCGTCGAGAATAGTGCGGACATATTTTACTCTTTCGGGAACTTCAATTCCAAGAGCGTTTTCAACACAAAGGCAAAATGCTTCATTGTTCATGTGAGCCGACAGGTAATCCATCCTGTCAGTAAGATGAATGATTTGAGGATAGGTTAGTTTTTCACACATCTTCTCTATACCTCGGTGTATATAGCCTATGTGAGGCTGAAGACTTTTTATAATCTCACCCTGAAGTGAAACAACAAAACGCAGCACACCATGTGTGGAAGGGTGTTGAGGCCCTATGTTTATAATATATTCCTGTTGTTCAATATCTACAACCGGAGAAATTTCTTCTGTCATATTTAGTTCAAAGTTTAAAGTTCAAAGTTACCTACTGCCACTGCATACTGCCTACTCTTATATCCTGTTATCAATTTTTTATTTCTCTATAATGTTTACTTCATCAACAAAATCTTTTCTTAAAGGATATCCCCATGATTCATCAAGAAAAAATCTCCTGAGATCGGGATGATTTCTGAATTTTATTCCAAGCAGATCGTAAATTTCTCTTTCGTGATATTCGGCAGCCTTCCATATATCATAAACGCTTTCAATAACTGGATTTTCCCTGTTAGTTATTTTTGTTTTTAATACTATTGAATGCCTGTATTTAATAGATTCAATATGATAAACAACACCTAAACTATCACCGTAATCAACGCCTGACTGGCAAAACAAGTAATCGAAATTTGTTTCGGGATTTTCTTTCAATTGTTTCGCAAGTTCATGAATTTTACCAGGAATAACAGTTACTTCGAGATACTGTTTTCCGATAACAACCTCAGCGTTTGGAATAATTGACAGAACTTTTTCTTTTAATTTATCGTTGTCCATTTATTCTTATGATTTTGGATACTTTATTGAAAAAATTAGTTATAGTTTTTTGTTATTGGTTTATTAGTTTTTTAGTTATGGTTTATTAGTTTTCAGTTATGGTTTATTTGTTACTTGTTAATCTTAATTTTTAAATTATTTGGTTTTATTTAAATCGTTTAATTTTAGGAATCTTATATATGAATTGGTTCCTTTAAGCAAATCGGTATATTGATCGGCTATATCATTTGCTATATCTTCAGGTAAAAAATTTTCCCTTGCAGATTTTAAAATATTCCTTTTAGTTTCTTCAGCTTCTCCTTTCGCAATAGATAAAAATCTTTCTTTTTCTTTTACAGTAATTTTATGATAACTTTCGGCTATATTATTTGAAACAGATGAAGATGAACGTCTCATTTGATCAACACTCCGATATATTTCATCTTTAGGGAATTTTTTAGTAATCTCATGAACTTTAATTTCGAGTTCTTCAGCGAGTACATATATCCTTAAATTTTCTAATCCAGTTGCCATCAAACTACAATCTAATATCAATAACTATTTCAACTAAAACTATAAACTCTATAACTAAAACTAAAAACCATATAACCATTAACAAATTTTTTTAAATATGAACAACATTAAAAATATTCTTTCACAGGATCCCTTTTTACCATTATAGTTTCGGTTTCAATTTTTCTTTGTAATTGCATCATACCATAAATTAAAGCTTCAGGTCTTGGAGGGCATCCGGGAATATAAACATCAACAGGAATAACATGTTCAACACCTCTGACTACACTGTAAGAGTTTGCAAAAAATGGTCCGCCTGAAATAGCACAAGCTCCCATAGCAATTACGTATTTGGGGTCAGCCATTTGATCATATAATCGTTTCAGTACCGGAGCCATTTTTTGAACGATGGTACCTGCAACAATTATTACATCAGCCTGTCGGGGACTTGCTCTGTAAACTTCAAAGCCGAACCTCGCCATATCATGTCGTGATCCACCGAAAGCCATCATTTCAATTCCACAACAACTTGTAGCAAAAGTAAGTGGCCATAAAGAATTTTTACGCCCCCAGTTGATGAGTCCGTCGACAGTAGTAAGTATAATATTACCACCGGATTTTTTAAAGAGTTCTAAAGTTTCGTTGTCTTTAAACTCTTCATATTTCATTGATTTTATTCCCATATCAACGCATGTTTTTTCCAGGCATATAATAAGCCCAGACCAAGAATAAGGAAAAATATTACTATTTCAATAAAAGCAACAATGCCAATTTCTTTCATTACTACTGCCCATGGAAATACAAAAACAGTTTCAACATCGAATACAAGAAAAAGAATTGCAAAAAGATAATATCCGATATTGAACTGAAGCCATGTAACTCCTTTAGTAGGAATGCCGCATTCGTAAGCTTCTGATTTTTGAGGATTTCTGGATTTAGGTGGGACAAGACTTGAAAATATCAGAACTGCTCCAACAAAAATAGCTCCGACAATAAAAAATAATATTAAAGATTCGCTGCTCATAATAATATATGGTTTTGATGAAGTTGTTAATGTG
>CAINEZ010000062.1 GCA_903847905.1 uncultured Bacteroidota bacterium | reverse complement strand
GTAAAAATTTATGTTTTTTTATTTCATAAATCTAAAATTATTTCCTAGAACTTTTCCAAAAATGAAATTCCGATTATTAACTGTTATATTTTCACTTGTTTTTTTTATCTCTGCCCAATCTCAAGACATAAAGAAATCAACTGTTATTGAAAAAATTGATGGGAAAGAATATTATATTCATACTATTAAGAAAGGAGAATCTCTCTGGAAAATTGCTTTAGCGTATAGTGTTTCATTAGAAGAGATCACTGCTGTAAACCCGGGTTCTGAAAAAAAGATAAAATCCGGACAGAAATTAAAAATTCCGGTTAAAAAAACTGAAATTAAACATACGGTTGAAGCATTCGACCACAAAGTTGAAAAAGGAGAAAGCCTCTCTTCCATTGCTAAAAAATATTTTATCACTGTTGAAGATATCTATAAGGTAAATCTAGGCATTGCTGATAAAATCAAACCTGATCAATTAATCAAAATACCTGGAAAAACAACAGTAAATAGAAACCAGGCAAATAATGATTCTCTTTCAATAAATGCAGATTCCGCAAAATATAAATGCGGCACACCAAAATTACTCGAATCATACAATATTGCATTGATGATTCCTTTCTACCTTGATAATATTTATCAGATAGATCCTGAAGCGCCCGATATTAAAGAAAAAGATGCAAGCGATTATACATCTCTTACGTTTGTTCAGTATTATGAAGGTATTTTGATGGCGCTTGATTCATTAAAGAAAAAAGGATTTTCGGCAAAAATATTTGTTTACGATGTTGATGAAGATACTGCTACAACTATTAAAATACTCCAAAATCCTGAACTTTCAAAAATGCATCTTATTATCGGTCCTTTCTTTGAAGGCAGCCTTAAAGTAGTGTCGCGTTTTGCAAAAAAATACAATATTAAAGTTGTTGACCCTGTATCTACTGATGAAAATATTTTAAAAGGAAATTCCAATGTTTTTAAAGCTTCTCCTTCTATCGGCATGCAACTAAAACAGCTTGCAGTATATATTGTCGGAAGGTACGCTAATTCACCTGTTATCATTGTTTATAATAACATTGATAATGAAAAGGAATATCTTAAAATATTTAAAACTGCTTTGAATTCGGAACTTAAAAAAGTAGGGAAGAAGGATAGCAGTTATAAAGAAGTAATATACAACCAGTCAGGATTTAGTGAAATTGAAAAATATCTCAGTGGAACAGATACTAACATTATTGTTACTTTAAGTAACGGAGAAATATTTGTTACAAATTATGTTAGCAATTTAGATAAAATTTATGATAAATATAAGTTAGTTGTTTTCGGCCCCCCAAGCTGGAAGAACTTTGATAATATTGAAACGGAATATTTTCAGGATATTAATCTCCATCTTTTCTCTTCGTCTTTTGTTGACTATACTGATGAAAACATTAAAAGGTTTATTCAGTCATTTCGTAATCAATATAAAACAGAGCCTGATAAATATGCATTTCAGGGCTTTGATGTTGCCATGTTTTTCTTTACGGCTTTGAATAATTTTGGAGTTAATTTCGACAAATGTATTGATAAAGTCGGAGGAACATATTTGCAAAGCGATTACAAATTTTTAAAATCCAGCAAAAAAGACGGTTATGATAACACCTACCTGAATATATATCGTTATGAGGGATACAATTTCGTTGATGTGCGTTTACATCCTAAAATAAAAGAGAAAGTAAAAAAGAAATAAAAAATT
>CAINEZ010000061.1 GCA_903847905.1 uncultured Bacteroidota bacterium | reverse complement strand
TTATTCATGCAAAACCCGAAAAACAAAATTTGGATGAGATAACCGCAGAAGATAAAAATCCTCTTGAATTTAAAGTAGCCCTTATATTCACATTACTTTATATTGCATTTACATTTGTAACATGGTATGCAATAACAAATTTCGGGGCTCAGGGATTAAATATATTATCGCTCATAGTTGGAGTAACTGACATTGATCCTTTTCTGATCAACATTTTTCAAGGTAAATATGACGTAGCTCAGAATATTCTTGCGCTTGCAACTTTACAGGCTATTATCAGCAACAATATAGTAAAAACGCTTTATGCCGGTTTTTTGGCTGAGAAAAAAATAAGAAAAACTATTTTTACCGGCTTTGCTGTTATCATACTTACAAATATTATTCTTGCAATAATTATTTACAGGATATAGGTATCTTTCCTCCAACCTATTTTAAATCTTCTATTGCTGTTTTTATATGCTACACCAACAATGTTTTTGTTGCACTGATAATAGAAAAATATCTTGAACTATCTAACAGTATGTCCTTGCGAGAAATACGCTCTTTAGTTTGGGATATCACAGAATCTCATATTCAAGATTCATTAACAAAAGAGATTTTTGTTTTTCGTTCTCCTACGAAAAAAATTTTACAAAGCCCAATTGCTGCGCTGATCAAAGAATGGAATTTACTACCGCACTAATTGTCCGAACTCAGGAAATATTATTGATTTTGTGAACAACGGCGATGGTTATGAAAAAATCACAGATGTCATTTTTAAAAAAAAATATAAAATAGGCATCACGAGAATTTCTTTATAAAAAACCGTAATAAAAAATCGGGGGCTGCATATTTAATACAGCCCCCGATTTTTTAAATTATTTGTATTTATTTGATAGCATTCAGAAAATCAGAACTTGTATTATATTTCAGAAATTCCCTGTCATCGGCTGCCTGGGTGCGATAAGAAGGATCTGCATTAATTGCTTTAGGTAAATTTTCGTAAATCAATGAAGTATTAGCTAAACGGGCTCCGGTAATTGCCATCAGGTAATAAACAGCTGCTGATTTAGGATTAGTACATTCCAAGGTGGATGCTGCTGCTGAAAAATTTCCGGAAAGTAATTGGGCGAGCGCTATGTTATGTGTACATGTTCTGGTTCCATAAGAAGATATTGCACCTGCATAATCACCTTGTTTAATAAAATAAGCTCCCATGTTGAAACCTTCAGTTATACCCAAACCCTGAGCTGTTTCAAAATATGATTTTGCTGCATCATAATCTTTTTTCCATGAACTTGCAACACCAAGGTTGTTAATTATCATCCCATTATTAGGCATGAGTGTATTAGCTTTTTCAAGGTATGATATTGCATCGTCAGTTTTTCCAAGTTGCAGGCAAACATATCCTGCATTGTTGTAACCTTTCCATTCGTTCGGGTAAACTTTAGTAGCCGCATCATATATTTTCAGCTTTGTATTTAAGTCTTCGGTTAAAGTTGCAGCATATAATAACTCTTCTTTTTTTAACGAATCAGGCGTTGTGGTTGCATACATAGCAATCTGCTGATCAGTTTTCTTAGGCTCAAAATAATTAATAGTAATGAGCGCCCTTCTGAGTGGAGGAAGAATAGCATCTTCAATTTCAGGATAAATAACAGTCATGTCATTAATTGCCTTTTCTTTCTTTAGCTGGTCAGGTTCAGAATTTACAACATTCAGAATTTTTTCTTTATCTTTTACTGCTGAGCCTCCAATAGTTTTAATGAATCCATCCCAGTCTTCACCTTTTGGTGAAAGAGTTGATACAGGCATGTCAGCATCAAGTTTCTTTTCATCAACTTTTTGTTTGTTTGCTTTAGCATTATCTCTCACAGCTTTTTTTATCTGATCCTTAATGTATTTTTCTGCGGTTTTAGATCTTTTATCACAAAGTCCCTGATTAAAAGTTTCTTCTCCTTCGGGAGATGCCCATGCATTAATGTCAATATTTTTTATTTTCCATTCTTTCTTTAGGAATTCAACGAAGTCATTTAATATTTTTGCGTTAGCAACATCTTTATTAAGAGGTAACCCTTTCAAATTCAAATCTGATAAGGCCTTTGCAAAGAATATTTCAGCGTTTTGAGCAATGATAGTTTCTTTTACATATCCATGTTCGGCAAGTAAAATGTCACCTTCTTTTTCAATTCTTTCAGAAGTATAAATAACTCCGTCAGCCAGTTTTCTTTCACCAAGCAGAACAGATTTTTTCTTTTGAGTAGCTTTGACATTAACTATAAGTTCTGATTTATTCATATCAGGATTATATGTTATCACGTCATCATAAGTAAACGTTCCTCCTGATTTTTTCTTAATAACAGTTCCTGCTCCTTTTACTTTTTCGCCCTGAAGAGTAATTGATTTTAAAGGTGTAGTGCCGTTTGCATATTTCAAAACAGGAGCAAATTCAACGGAAGCTTTCTTACCAAAATACTTTACGGGTATATTACCGGTAATCTTTACAGAAATTTTGCCGCCATTTGTTGCAAGAACCTGAGGGGTAACCTCATATTTAACGGTTTCATATTTCTTTAACATTTTTTTCAGGTCGCATCCTGACAGAACAACGGCCACAACAATAATTGCAGCAACAATTTTAGAACTGATACTTTTCATAGTTTTCTAATTTATTATTATTTTGGGTTGATTAGATAAAATTTTTCAGCCGCAAATATAAAAAACATAGTTTTATTAACCTAATATATTTTTAAATAATATATAAC
>CAINEZ010000060.1 GCA_903847905.1 uncultured Bacteroidota bacterium | reverse complement strand
TTTAATGGACACTAATGATATTTTATTACTGTAGTTTTAGTTTTTTTTTACCATAAAGGTACACAAACATGCCGGTAAGACAGAATAGGCAAGGTATTCTGTGTAAAGAACAAAAATGTACAGGATTTATCAATACAAAAGTTCTACTTCAGTTGCTCCTTTTCCATATCGCAAAACTGAGGCATCGCAAAATTTAAGATCGGGATAATTATTCTTTAGTTTATTTATAATTTCCTGTTTTAGTTTGCCGCTGCCAGCGCCATGAATAAAAATTATTTTTTTGAATTTGTTTGCCATAGCGCTTTCTAACATTTTCGAGAAATAACCAAGTTGTATATTAAGTAACTCAAAGTTTTCTTTACCTGAATAATCTTCCGTCAATTCTTCAATATGAAGATCAACTTCTGCAATACCTTTTTCGATAATATGTTTTTCAGGAAATGGTTCAATTTTGTTTATTTCATTGATATGCCCTATTATTTTTAAACCAGAAGGTTTTTCATTTTTTTTATTCTCCCACTTTTCTTCAGTCCATTCTTCAGGTTGCTGTTTTTCTTTTTCAGATATAGGAATCAGGAAACATTTTTCATTCAATAAAGGATAAAATATAAAATTATCTTCTTTGTAAAATCTTACAGGTTTTACCTGAATTTCGCGAACAACCGGCGGCATATTCAAAAAGTAATCTTTTTTAAAAAAAATAAACTGGAAATAGATGTCTTTCCATTTTTCAATATCCGATTTATCAATTATGTCAAGTAAAATGGCTGATTCTTCATCTGCGCGGTCAAAATCTTTGCATATAAATTTGCCCTGTTCTTTCAGGGAATAGGTAAACAAAAGATCATGCGAGTAATGATTTATCAGATAGATATAAAAATTTGAAGATAAAATTTCATCAGGGTTTTCAGGAATAAATGCAATATATATTCCTCTTCTTGTTTTATTTTTTACATCAATTACTTCAAAAAGATCAATGCGCTCAGGAAATTTTTCTTTGGGTTTTTCCTCTTGCAGAGCTTGAATTTCTGTATTTTTCTCTTTTGCCCTGTCGTTATAATCTTCAAAAGAATGAGCTTTTACAAGATCGTGCTCAAGTACGGGAATTTCGAATCCATCATCAATTTCAATGATGACCATTTTATTATTAAGTATCTTTTTAACGATACCATCGCGCTTTTCATTAAGAAAGCTGACTTTATCTCCGGGTTTCAGCAACATAGTTTTAACGGCAAATGTTCAACATATCTTTAATATTAGGTTTCCCAAGAGAAACAGCTTTTCTCCAGTCGTTGCAGGCTCCATCTTTATCATTAAGGAATTGCTTGCATAATGCTCTATTGTAAAAGGCATCAGCATAATCTGGTTTTATTTCAATGGCTTTAGTATAATCTAAAAGTGCTTCTTTAGTCATTCTAAGATTATACTTAGCATTAGCCCGATAATAATATGCTTCATAATTATCAGCCTGAATGCCGATGACATTTGTAAAATCTTCAATAGCTGTTTTATTATCGCTGTTCCTGGCTTTTTCAATGCCCTCTTTCATATATTTATCAATTTTTTCTTGTTTAGAAGTGCAGCTGGTAAATAATATGAGCAGTGGAAATAAAAGGAAGAAAATAATATTTTTCATAATTCAGGAATTTGTGCAAAGATAGGAAATGATAATTAAAATTGCAATGTCGTTTAGTTCCCAAAAGTCGCAAACAAATGTACGGAATTATTTTTATGACATCGCGTGCTGAAAC
>CAINEZ010000059.1 GCA_903847905.1 uncultured Bacteroidota bacterium | reverse complement strand
AAGAATGAAAAAAGTTACACTATAACATCGCTTATTCGCAATGTTTTAGTAACTAATTGGCTTAAAAATTGAAAAAAATTAGTAGTTTTCTGACAGACACTAAATAGTCAAAATAGGTACTGCCGAAGAATTTGCGAAAATAATTAGAATTTCATAACCTTATTTTTCAAAAGCAACCTTCATAGAAAAATGCAAAAACCGGGTTCAAAACCTTATTAACTTATTCTTTACTAAAATATTAGAAAAAGGGTGTGAGAACTGACGAATACCCATTTCTACTAAGGTAGCTATATGAAAATAGGGTTTATTAAAAGGTTATGTTTTAACAAATTTCAAAAAAAAGGAAATATTTTCAAAAATCATGTAACTTTTTACTCTCTTTTTTGTTATTACTTATGTTGAATTGCAAAATTTAATAATGATTAAAATTAATTCTAAATAAATACTATTTTTTACCTATTAAAGAAGGTTGATATGAAAACTTTAATTACTTTTTTGACAGTCATTTTTTGTTTTATTACCACGGAATTATATTCGCAGACAATTACTACAGGTGCTCTCAGCTCTAATTTATATTGTGTAGGCGGCTCTATAAGTATTCCATATTCAATAACAGGTAGTTTTGACCCGCTTAATTCCTTTGTTGCACAATTATCGGATGTAAACGGCTCTTTTAAAAATTTCAATAATATCGGCAGTGTCTATACAATGGTGCAGGGAACTATTACATGTAATATTCCATCTAATATAGCCACAAGTAATAAATACAGAATCAGGGTAATCAGTACTTCACCCTTTGTCAATGGGTCTGACAATGGAAGTGATTTTGGTATTTATAAATATCCGACAACAAAATTTAATGTTTGGAAATATAAAAACAACATAGTTTCAGGAAGGTTGCCTGGTTACAATTCAATTCTTGTCGGCGACACAATAAAATGTGTGAATCAATCCGATAGTGCTGGTATTTTTAACTGGAATTTTGGCTTTGGTGCAATTCCCGGAAATTTCTCCGGATATGATCCGCCACCTGTTGTTTACACTTCTAAAGGTGCTTCTACCATACATTATAGTATTACAAATGTAGCAGGCTGCAATACTACGGATACGGCACTTATTAATGTATATGATTGCAACCCGAAAATTGATACTAATGCGATAGTTATTGATACGATTATGAACATAGAAATACCCATGAATGATACAAATGATATATGGGTAACAACAAAGGGAATATTAAATACAGATAATATTTATAATTTCAAAAAAAATAGAAATGTTTTTGTTGAAACCGGTGGAGCAATTTATCTGACTCATTTCGATGGGGGCGTAATATATGTTAAACCTGGTGGAAGTGTTTCAACAACAAGTGATAATGACAGATCTGTATTTATTCGTACTCCTGGTGCAAGTTTAAATATTCCTAGCACTTTTTCTGTCATGGATTGCAACAGTATGAAATTTGATTACAAGGCCGCTCCGGAAAAAGGCATAATAGCTATGAAAATCAATGGGGTGGAGGATAATACACAAAATTCTGATATTATTACTATTTATCCGAATCCAAGTAACGGCATTTTCAATTTATCAATTAGGGATATAAATAATGGTGATGTTATAATAACAGATGTTCTTGGGAATACAGTTTATTTTGATAGAATAAATACTGCAAACAATAGTATTGACATGTCATCACAACCAAAAGGCATATATTTTGTCAAAGTTATTTCAGGGAAGAATATAAATATCAAGAAGATTATTGTTGATTAATGATATACAATAAATTAAGCATTCAATAAACCTTATTTACATATGGCTACCTTAGTAGAAAACTTTCAAAGCAGAGTTCCATGACCTTATTACCTTATTTTAACAATTTAATAAGGTAATAAGGTCGTAAGCAGTCTGGTGACTTATTCTATAAAAGTTGCCTTTAGAAAATATGGTTTAATTAGTAATGTCGATTATATATAGTATCATCATAAAAGGGTCAATAGAACATTCTAAAGTCTCATTATCACTTTTAGAATTAATTATAATAAAAATTTGTTATTTTTAGTCACTTTGAGATTTATTGAGTAAAGTTTACTAACGACAAATTTCAGAACTGTACTACACATAATAAGCACCCATACCACTTTCTATTATGTTATAATAGTAATTTATTTACAGTTAAACATTTTTTATGAGTAATAGAAAACAGCTATCGTTAGTTTTTATGCGGTTCTACGTATTTGAGGCATATAGTTTTTATTTCCCGGTTTTTCAAGTCCGGCAGCTTCGGACACACTTATTTCGGGTATTTTTAATGTTTTTTGAAAATAATTTAAAAATTATTAAAAAAGTTTAGTTTCTGTTAATTATTGATTTGTTTAGTGTTTAGATGATTGCATAGCATAAGGCAGGCACCCAAAGTGAAAAATAAATTGAAAATAAATTTGCTATATTAAAAAAAGTCCTTATCTTTGCATTCCCTAATCGAGGGTACATAAAAAAAAGAGATTATGTGAAAGTT
>CAINEZ010000058.1 GCA_903847905.1 uncultured Bacteroidota bacterium | reverse complement strand
TCAGATTACATACACGCTTCCTGACTCGAAAACCTCTAAGAATAGGCTTTTGAAGATGGATGATAAACAAGCAGAGCTATACCAAATAATCAATAAAAACTTTTAGGGTGTTGCAACGCTGAAAACAGGAGCTTCAATCAGGCAATTTTCCAAACAGTGTCAATCAAAGTGCCGTCAACCCATTTTACCACTGCTACCGGCTCGTCTGTATAATTAGCTTTATCGGGTTTTCCGCAAATATCTTCAGCTTCTTTTTTCAATTCCTGAATAGTTTTTAAAGGTAATTTTGAATTTTTCATTGCCTTCAATAAATCTTTTCTTAGCGGATTAATAGCAATTCCTCTTTCAGTAACAATAACGTCAATCAATTCGCCAGGACCGCAAACAGTAGTTACTTCATCTCTTATAACAGGAATTCTGTCACGGAACAATGGAACCGGAAGTATTGTACATTTTGAAAAAATACAGTTTTGCCAACCGCCAATGCCATGTAAAAGCATACCATCGGAATGAGTAACAACATTTGCATTAAAATCAAGGTCAACTTCAGTAGCGCCAAGAATCACAACATCAACCATTGATGCAAAATTACCTTTGCCATGATAATTATAACTTGTAAATGGGCTTGTATTAATATGATTGCTGTTTTCCCTCATGGAACGCACTCCTTCAAGATCGAAAGTTTGTCCGTCAAGAATATAATCAGTAAGGCCTTCTTCAAGCATTTTAACAAGATATTTGTTGCTTCCGCCACGTGCAAAACGCGCTTTCATTCCTCTTTCGCGTAAAATATCAGCAAAATAAATTCCAATTGAAAGAGCTGTTCCCCCCGCTCCTGCCTGAAATGAAAAGCCGTCCCTGATTATTCCCGCTTCATCGCAAAACTGAGCTGTCCATTCAGCCAATAATAATCTGTCCGGGCTTTTTGTCACTTCTGTTGTCCCCGAAACAATCTTTTCAGGAATACCAACTTTATCAACTACCACAACATAATCTACATAGTTTCCCTGTATTTGCCATGGGTAGCAAGGAAAAGGGACAATATTATCAGTTACAACAATTACTTTATTTGCATATTGCGAATCGGCTAAAGCAAAACCAAGCAAACCACAGGCTGCAGGACCACGATCACCGGTAGCATTACCAAAAGCATCAGCAGTAGGCACAGCAATAACTGCAATATCAATAATAACTTCGCCATCCTGAATTGACTGATACCTTCCCCCGTGAGAGCGAAGTATTCCCAATCCGTTCATTCCTTTTGTTGAAGTATAACGACCTAACGATCCGTTCATACTTCCCTCAATATGGTGAATAGTGCCATCTTCAAGATACTTTACCAATGGCGAATGACATTCAAATGAAGCAGATGGTACCCATGTAAGGTTTTTAATTCCCAATTCAGCTGCAATATCAAAAATTTGGTTCCCGACAAGGTCACCATTCCTGAAATGATGGTGTGTTGAAATAACCATTCCATCTTTTAATCCGGCTTTCAGAAGCGCATCTTTTAATGTAGGTACTGTTTTATTTCCATCAGCAGGATAATCAGCGCAACTTGAAATTTGCGTAGCGTACTTTTTCCCGTTAGGGCGATATTTTCCTACACCCATGTATGGAGTTTGTTGTTTACCGTTTACCTCTGCAGGTACAAGGCGACCTAGTGCATTTTTTACAAGTTTAACAGGCATTTTGTTCTTCCCTCCAGTTTTGATTTAACTTTCCCAATTTAATTGAAATATCAATAGTTCTTTGAGCGCGCTTCACCACAGGCGGATCAATCATTTTTGTTCCTAAAGAAACAACTCCCAATCCTTTTTCAGTCGCCTCAATGAAAGCGTTTACAATTTTTTTTGCTTTTTCAATCTCATCATGATCAGGCGCGAAATTTTCATTAATAACCCTTATTTGCCTTGGATGTATGCAACCCATCCCATCAAATCCGAGTGATTTTGATTTCAATACATTTTGTTTTAATCCTTCCATATCTGCTACATCTGAAAAAACTGAGTCAATTGGTTGGATTCCCGCAGCCCTGCAAGCATTCACTACCTGACATCTTGCATAAAATGATTCGGTAGCCTCGTTTGTTCTTTTCGTACCAAGATCAGCGGTATAATCTTCAAGTCCTATAACCATTGCAACAATATTTTCAGCGGAGGATGCAATTTCAAAAGCTTTAATTACACCAAGACAGCTTTCAATAATAGGCATCAGCCAAATATTGCCTTTTACCTTATATTTCTTTTTTAACTCCTCTATTTTTTTATTTACTTCAGCAATCTGTTCTGCACTTTCGCACTTAGGTATAAGGATAAGGTTAACATTATGAGGTATAATATATTCAAGATCATCAAGACCTTTTGGAACCTGGTTGATCCTTACCATACGTTCAGCGCCATAGAAATCAAGACTGCGTAAAGCATTTCTTACTATGAATCTGGCTTCGTACTTTTTATCGGAAGCAACAGCATCTTCCAGATCAAGAATAATTCCATCAGGTTGATGAATACCGGAATTCATCATCAGGCTTGGAGTATTACCCGGTAAATAAAGTCTCGAAAACCTGAATTTATCTTTTGCAGTTTGATAATTATTCTGTTTTAAGAAAGGAGTAAGAAATTCTTTTTCTGTTTTAATAAGCTGCTTAATAGCTGCTTCAAGTCTTGCAGCAATTACATACGGTAATGCTCCGAAATCTTCTATTGTAACTTTCGCATTTTTAATTTCAAAAAAAGACAGAATTTCCTTTGCTTCGCTTACAATACTTGTTCCATACATTACCTTTACTTTGCTTTCAAGGTAGATATTAATTCCTCCTTCCTTGCCTTCCGGCAGGCAGGTTTCAGCAATATTAATAGCTACGAAGCAATCAGAACGTACTCCTTTACCTTTATTGCCAGCTGATCCAATTGTTGTCAATTTTTCCTCCTTTCAAAAAAATTATTAGTTCCAAAATTAATAAAATGAATACTAAAATTTTT
>CAINEZ010000057.1 GCA_903847905.1 uncultured Bacteroidota bacterium | reverse complement strand
TTTAAATCCCTGCTTGCGGTTAAATTGCCAATACCAACCCGCATTTGGTTCGGTACTTTCGGTAGCTGAAGCTGCATTAGTGGTAGCGCCAAGATTTTGAGTTATCCAACATCGAGAAGTCCCTGTGATTGAAGTTAAAACAGTACCGTAAGTTACTGTTTTGTCAACAGGCGCTACCCCTCCGCTTGCGAGGTGAGAAACTGTTAAACTCTGACCACATGACCAACAGGCGGAGGTGCTTTGTGTTAGCGTAGTTGCAGTAGAATTTCCACATTCATTATAAGCCCACACATATAATGTATTGGAAGTATTGCAGGTAAGCCCGGTTTGTGTTTTTGTGGTACTTGCACCGTTACCGGTGGCTGCGCTATAAACATTTGTTGTTCCCCATTTGTAACCTGTTGCTCCCGAAACTGCATTCCAGTTCCAAACTATTTCTGTTCGCGATGGAGTATGGGTGCCTGCTGTTGGTGCAATAGGTGGAATACAATAAGTAGTAGGGCATGATACTGTATTCCATGCGCTGTTTACAAAAGACTCAAAACATTTGGTGGTGGTATTGAAAATGAGCAAACCTTCAGCAGGAGAGCTAATAGCAATACGCTGTGTTGTGTTCATGCGAGGCATTAGCATGCCTTTATCAGTAAAATCAACATCCAATCCGGCGGAGGAAGCAGGGGATGTATTTCCTATTCCAACACTTGTTCCGTTATTGAATAATAAACTGTTTGCAACCCAATTTGTGCCATCATGTCGTAAGGTTTGACCAGAAGTACCCGCTACCAAAGGACCTGTTGCACCGGTAGAGCCAGTTACACCCTGAATTCCTTGTGTGCCAGCTTCACCTGTAGAACCGGTAGCTCCTATTGCGCCTGTATTTCCAACTACACCTTGCTCGCCTGTTGCTCCGGTAGCTCCTGTTGAACCAATACCTGTGGCTAATCGCAACCATTGTGAGCCACCCCAATAATAAAAACCGGGGGTAACACCTCCTGCAGTAGCAGTATTGTATATTAAAAGACTTGCTGCAGGGCTGCCTATAGTAGCTACATCTGTTGTTCCTGTTAAAGCAACACGCGGAATTAACATTCCTTTATTTGCGCTGTTTACATCAAGCATTGCTGAAGCATCAGGCGTGAATGATGTTGTGCCGATACCTACATTTTGAGCAAAGGAGGATGTAGGGAGTAGCAGTGGCAGCAAAAGTAGCAGAAAGAAGTTAGAGAAAAGTAAAGTAAACAACTTTACACTGCATAAATGGTAAATTGCGCTCCAAATAAATTGGGGCAGACTTTGCGATTTCATAATTTGGTTTTTCATAATTTTTGTTTTTGTTTTTATTTGTGTTAAAAATATCAATCCCGAAACTTCGGAACTCTCGGAGAACCAACACTGACCCTTTTTAGTTCAAGTTTGACTTTCAGAGAACCAACGCTGATCCTTTTTGGTTCAAGTTTGACTCTTTGAGAACCAACATTGACCCTTTTTAGTTCAAGTTTGACTCTTTGAGGATCAACGCCGAACCTTTTTTGTTCAAATTTGATACTCGGAGAACCAACGCTGACCCTTTTTGATTCAAGTTTGACTCATTGAGAACCATTTTTGTTTTTTTAAGTACCATTATCTCTATATTTAAGAACAAGTAAAAAATAAAATAGAACGCAGATAACACAGATCCCGCATGTGCGGTATGATAAAATATGATTTTTCAGCCTGCTTGCAGGCTTATCTGTGAAAATCATAAAAACCAGTTCCGAAGCTTCGGAATCCGTGTTCTATTAAACTGTTATAAGTTATTTCTAAACCGTTCATTAAGGATTTGTAGTTACCTGTTTCCGTTTATGACCGGGAAAACGCGCGCCAAGGTCATCTGCAATTTCTTTTGCTCCCCGAACATTGCTTTTTGCTGCGCTTTTTGATGCATTATAAAACGTGAGAGCTGCCATAAAGGCTTCGCTCCCTGCAAGCAAAATGGAATCATCAAGGGCTGAATGAATTTCGTTAAGCGCACGGTAAATGGTTTGAAGCGCTATTACTGCGTCAATATCCTTTTTCATTTCAGCAACATCAACAAATGATGGTACTAAGTCAGGGTGTAAACCTGCATATTCTTGCGCTTTTTGCACAAAAGCCAACGATTTATCGCCCATTTTAAGATATGCGCGCCGTTCATCGGGGGTTAGAGTTACAAGACCGGGCAGTTGCTCTTTTAATGTATTAACAACCTGCAGAGCATCCAGTACCTTTTGCTCACTGATAATAATTGAAATTTTGTTTTCGTTACTCATAATTTTTAATTTTTAAGATTTAAGAAAATTGTTTGGGAAAATATGGTTGAAACTGTGTCTCCCCGAGGGAAATAAATTTCCATTATAAATTAAATAATACCGATTTGCGTTCATTGATATAATTTTAATGCACTTTCCCGACAAAAGTACGGGACAGGCTGTTTTTGAAATTATAATGAACAGCATCGGCATTATTCCAAGTAAGCGTTCAAATTCTGAATATTTCATCTTTGAAAGCAACTTGGTATAAGGTATTTGCACATCCTGCAAATACCTCTGGTAAATTAAAAAACAAATCATAAAGCCGGTAAAATTACCGATGGCTTTAAAAAGAAAAAAAAATAAAAAAAAAGGATGTTTAAGGCTTGTGTGTGTGTGTGTGTGTGTGTGTGTGTGTGTGTGTGTGTACAGCCACGCGGGTTTGCGGAGGTAGTGGCAATATGTATGTATTTTGTTTGCATTATCTGTACATTTATCGTTACAAAGATACTATTTATTTGTAATAAAAAGCAAATAAAAGAAGGTGTTTTCTTTTTTGAGGCGATGGGAAAAAAAGATTGCTGAAGAATTGGATTTTGAACCTACTCCGTAAACCCTTAATCAGAAAAAAAAGTTGCCACAGATTCTCAGATTATTAACCGCCAAAGGCGGTTTAAGAGAGATTAAATAAAAATTTATCTGTGAATCTGTGGCTATTATAATTTATTCGACTTTTCAGAGTGGACTCATAATTTTGAATTTAAAAAAACCGGCGCTTCACAGCGCCGGTTGCTACAACAAAAAAAACACGTTGCAATATATGTAAAACTATCTGCTACTTGGCGTAGCTAACAGCACGTGTTTCACGGATTACAGTAATTTTTACCTGGCCAGGGTAAGTCATTTCAGTTTGAATTTTTTTCGACAGTTCATACGAAAGATCAGTGGCTTCCTGATCGGTAACCTTTTCTGCTCCAACTATCACGCGTAACTCACGTCCTGCCTGAATAGCGTATGTTTTTACAACACCAGGATAAGATAGAGCTAATTGCTCAAGGTCTTTCAAACGTTTAATATATGCTTCTACCACTTCGCGTCTTGCTCCAGGACGTGCGCCTGAAATAGCATCACAAGCCTGTACAATTGGGGATATCAAGCTATTCATTTCCGTTTCATCATGATGAGAACCAATAGCATTGCAGATATCAGCAGTTTCTTTAAACTTTTCAGCCAATTTCATTCCAAGAATTGCATGTGGAAGATCAGGTTCATTGTCAGGAACTTTACCGATATCGTGAAGCAAACCCGCCCGCTTTGCAACTTTAGGATTAAGGCCTAATTCAGCAGCCATAGTAGAGCAAAGATTAGCTACTTCTTTGCTGTGTTGTAAAAGATTTTGTCCGTAAGATGACCGATATTTCATCCTGCCAATCATCCTTACTAATTCATGATGCATACCATGAATACCAAAGTCTATAGTTGTTCGTTTACCAATCTCGACAATTTCCTGTTCAATCTGTTTCTTTGTCTTGGCAACTACTTCCTCAATACGTGCAGGGTGAATACGACCGTCGGTAACCAACTTATGCAAAGATAAACGCGCAATCTCCCTTCTTACAGGGTCGAATCCTGAAAGCAATATAGCATCAGGTGTATCATCAACAATAATTTCAACACCGGTAGCAGCCTCTAGGGCACGTATATTACGACCTTCCCTGCCAATAATACGGCCCTTCATTTCATCATTTTCTATATTAAAAACAGACACTGAATTTTCAACAGAATGTTCAGTGGCTGTACGCTGAATAGTTTCAATAATGATTTTTTTAGCTTCAATATTAGCTGTCATCTTGGCTTCTTCCATTGAGTCTTTGATAAAAGCCAGCGCTTCAACTTTTGCTTCTCCCTTTAATGATTCAACGATCTGCGCTTTTGCATCAGCCGCTGAAAGTCCGGAAATAGTTTCTAATTGTTCAACCTGCAACTTATGCGCTTTTTCAAGGTCTGACTGTTTTCTGTTAACCAACTCAAGCTGGGCGGATAAATTATCCTTCAATGTAGTTAATTCTTTTTGTTTTCGCTGCACTTCTTCTATCCTCTGCGAAATAGAATTTTCCTTCTGTTTGATTCTGTTTTCGGCAGCATTAATAGAATTGTTCTTCTCGTTTATTTGTTTTTCATGTTCTGCTTTCAGTTGCAAAAACTTTTCTTTTGCCTGTAAGATCTTATCCTTTTTGATAACCTCTGCTTCAGCCTGTGCATCCTTAATAATATGCTGGCTTTTTCTTTCAATCGATTTTTTTACTAAAGTACTTGTAATAAGAAAACCTACCAGCAAAGAAACCACAGCAGTAATGACAATTATCAGAATGTCGTTGTTCAGTTCCATTTCTCTGTTTCTAAATTTTTAAATATGATAATTAATAAAAAACCCGCGAATAATTCAAGAAGGTTTATTAAAACCTCATAAAAATGTAAAAGGCTACCTGTTTTTTTCAAACGTCCACTGTTCCCTGCTAAAGGAATTCCCAATCATAGATTGTGATGAGGCCTGTTTTAGAAACCCAGAGTGCATGCCCTAAGTTGAATTTGTGTTAAGTTTTACAAACTCGTGCTTGAATTATTGCGGGTAATGTCTTACGACAGTTTCAAAGAACGTTTTAAGCTTTATTTAAACAATCTGACAATATAATGTCTAATTCATTCAGTTTTCCAATTATCTGATCATCGTCCAATTTTGCTGAAGTTTCATGGTTAACAGCATACGTCGAAAATTGCAAGGCAACCATTGCCAGCAAATCTTGTTTATCCTTGTATGCATAAGTATCAGCATATGCTTTAACTTTCTCATTTATTGATTTAACTGCTTTCCTTACCGTTTCTTCCTCTCCTGCCTCAATTTTTAGCCTGTATGGCCTATCTACAATGTTTACTGTAATTGAAAGTGACGGCATTTTAATTATTTTGTTTTTCTTACTTGTTTAAAATAGCTATACATTTATCAATTTCCCGCACAAGTTCGTTAATCTTCAACTTTGCCTGATAAGAATCTTTTCCACTTTCTAGTGTTTTAGCAATCATCAGGACTTTTGTCTTTTCTTTAAAATTATTAATGATAACTTTTTGATTTTCAATTAAATGTTTTATATCATATAATTATTGTCTTTTCTAAAATTTCAAATAGCTCAATTTATTTAAAAGTCAAATTTAATCATTTTTATTTAGCTCATAATTTTAAAATATA
>CAINEZ010000056.1 GCA_903847905.1 uncultured Bacteroidota bacterium | reverse complement strand
TATATTAAAATAATTAATTTTTAAAAAAAGACACAAAACAAATGAAAAATAAATTCATACTGATTGCTTCCATTGCATGTTTTATTGCATGTATTGGCGATATGCTGTCATCATTCATTTTAGGCACTTATTATTATTCGGGTTATAATTATTTGTGGCAGCCAATAAGTGTATTGGGAGCATCTGTAAGTCCTGTATCGGAATTAATGTCAACATGCTGGATCGTTGCGGGAATTCTTTTTATAATATTTGCAATCGGACTTAGAATGGCATTCTCAACTGTTGGAAAATCAATTAAACTGGCAGCCTGGTTAATTATTATTTATGGTTTGGGCGAAGAGATCGGGTCGGGGGTGTTTCCCGGAAACCATATAGGAAATCAGCTTACAACAATAGGAATAGTGCATAATATCGTTGGCGGCTTTGGGATTACGGCACTTTTAATTTTACCATTGGTCTTTCAAAAAATAATTCCAAAATTTCAATATCCAAAAATGTTTAAATTCTCGTGGTTCGTAATGATATTTGGTTTAATAACAATTTTATTATTCACTGCTTCAAAGTTAGTAGAACCAAGTAATAACATTATTTCATACAGAGGTCTTTGGCAAAGATTATTTTTATTAAATTATTATATATACCTTATGGTAATTTCATCTATTATGGTTAGTTCATATTCAAAGCATATAAGTGAAAAATAGATTAAATTTTGTATGTGTTTGGAAAAAGATTATAAAAAATAATTCACTGTATAAGGCTTTATTAAAAATAATATTTTAAATTTTTTATAAATTGATATGACTTCAATAGCTGTTAAAATTCCAAGAATTCGTAAAGTTGCAACGTGGAAGTCCTTGTTTTACCTGGTAATACTTGGCTTAATTATTTTTTTTATTGCACATGAAAGATCGGATTTTTATAAAATTAAAATTGAACTTGGGAAAGCAAACCCTATTTGGATCTTTGCCGGTTTTATAGCCACTTTTCTCTATATTTTATTTCAATCGTTAATGTATTATTTTAGTTTTAAAACAGTCAACAAAACAATAACTTTTTCAAGTAGTGCAATACTTTTCCTCAAAAGAAATTTTTTAGGTGTTTTTTTGCCTGCAGGAGGAATATCCTCATTGGCTTTTTTCAATAAAGGAATTGAAAAGCAAAATATTTCAAAAACTCAAATATATCTTGCTTCATCCATATATGCTTTTTGTGGTTTACTTTCAGTTCTTTTAATTTCGATTCCAACTTTTATTTATTTGATATTATACAAAAGCATTTCTGAAAATGAATTAATTGGGTTAGCCGTACTACTTATAATTACTGCTGTTACAGCATATTTAATTTATTCTTTTATAAAAGGAACTTTTATCCGAAAGTTAATTGAAAAGTATATTCCACAAATTTTAACAATATTCCAGGAGCTTAAAGAACAAAAATTCAATATTGGTAAATTTATTATTACAATTATCTTTTCAATATTTGTTGATTTAACATGTGTTTCATTCATTATTGTTGCAATGTTGGCTTTAGGAATGAACTTCTCTTTGGAAGTTGCATTTGTCGCTTATGTTGTTATGGTTATAATATTGGTAGCTTCGCCATTGATAAGAGGACTTGGTACAATTGAAGTATCGATGAGTTATGTTTTTATTAGTTATGGATATAACCCTGCTTTAGCAATATCAACAACACTTTTATTCAGACTTTTTGAATTTTGGAGTCTATTATTATTAGGGTTATTCAGCTTTATAGCAAATAAAAGAAATGTAGTTCTTCGCGTTGCACCTTCTATTTTACTATTTGTTCTGGGTATAATAAATATAATTTCTGCTATTACACCAAGAATCCCTGAAAGATTTGATATGCTTCAAGATTTCATTCCACTTGAAGCAATTAACGCTTCTCATTTTATGGTTTTAGTTTCGGGAGTTATTATGCTAATATTATCTTTTTATTTAACAAGAGGGACAAGGAATGCATGGCTATTAGCATTATTCCTTTCAGTAATTTCAATTGTTGGACATTTAATCAAAGCATTAGATTATGAAGAAGCATCTTTTGCATTATTAACAACAATAGTTTTAATTTATACAAAGAAAAATTACTTTGTCAGAAGCGATCTTCGTTTGTGGAAATTAGGTTATAAAACCTTTATAATTGTTTTTTTGTGTACAATGTTATATGGTATAATTGGATTTTATTTGCTTGACATAAGGCATTTCGGAATAGATTTCAGCTTTAAAAGATCTTTAATTGAAGTTATAAAACTTTTCTTTATATATAATGCTTCCGATTTGCACCCTTTAACAGTTTTTGGAAGGTATTTTATTCATTCTCTATATTTTTGTGGAGCTGCTTCACTTCTTGTTTTTATTTATTCTATTGTCAAACCTTATGTTTATAAATATGAGGCTACCATTGAAGAAATAGATATTGCAAATAAATTAATTTTAAAAAATGGCAGATCTTCTTTAGATTATTTCAAGACATATTACGATAAAAAAATATTTTTTACTGATGATAAAAACTCTTTTGTGTCTTTTAAAGTTGCCAACAATTTCGCTATAGTTCTTGAAAACCCCGTATGCGAAAATGATGAAGCAATGTACAAAGCGATTGATGAATTTGACACATATACTTATGAAAACGGTTTAACCTCCGTATATTATCGTGTTCCCGAAGAAAGTGTTGATGTCTATAAATCATTTAATAAAAAATCATTATTGATCGGGCAGGAAGCTGTGATTAATTTAGAATCATTTTCTTTACAGGGTAATTCCATGAAATCATTTAGGCATGAGGTTAACAAATCAATTGAAGCAGGATATAAAGCTGTAATATATGATTCTCCGCAAAAGGATGGACTACTGCAAAAACTTAAACTCGTTTCGGATGAATGGCTTGTTAATAATAATATGAAAGAATCATTATTTTCTGAAGGAGCTTTTGATTGGCAATTAATAAAAAATCATAAAATAATTACATTTGAAAATGAAGAGGAAAAAATATTTGCATTCATGAATATTATTCCCTGTTATGCGCCGAATGAAGCTACTTACGATTTGCAGAGAAAACTAATTGATTCGCCAAATGAATGTTTGGATTTTCTAATGATTAAAATGTTTGAATATCTTAAATCAAAAGGATTTCAAAAAGTAAATATCGGATTAGCGCCAATGTCGGGGATAGATGAAGCTAAAAAATTTTCCGAAAAAACCATGAAATATGCTTATGAAAAAATTCAATCATTTGCACATTTCAGGGGACTAAGAAACAACAAAGAAAAATTTTATCCGGATTGGCATAATAAATATATTATTTACGAAAATGATTATGACTTGTTCAGAATTCCACTTGCTATTTCGAAAATTTCCAGGAAGTAATGTTTTTAAAATAATTTTACTTTTTAATATTGCTTTTGTTTT
>CAINEZ010000055.1 GCA_903847905.1 uncultured Bacteroidota bacterium | reverse complement strand
AAAATTTGATTCATGATCGGCTGTCCGACTAATTTTTTTGTTTTATCTTTGCTCATAGCCCTAATTTGGAAATTTAGGCAAAGATGGCAAGTATATCGGTTCATTCAGATATGCTTGCCTATTTTATCTCGTCCACCAATGTAAGTTTATATAAAATTAAAATCATGAAACGTCTTCTTTCCATTATCTTGATTTTACTTGCAAGTTCTTTATTTGCCCAGGATACAGTCCGTATAATGCATTACAACCTGATGTATTACGGGCAAACTTCATCGTATTGCACCACAACAAATAATCCCGAAGCAAGTAAGAACGGCTATCTGAAAACTATTATAAAATATGTTAAACCTGATATTTTTACAGCAAATGAAGTTGCCCCTAATTCTGTTAAACATCAGTTGTTACTTGATAATTGTCTGAATGTGGACGGTGTTACACATTATAAAAAATGCAATCTTTCTAATCTCTCCAATTCAGATCTTTCGAACGAATTGTTTTATAATTCCGACAAACTGGGATTTTGTTCACAAGTTAATATTCCTACGAGTGTGAGGGATATTAATATTTACAGATTGTATTACAAAGCCGGAAATTTAAACACTACTCACGATACTGCTTATATTATTTGCATTGTGATGCATCTGAAAGCCGGAAATACACCTGCTGATGCCTCTGAAAGGGCAACCCAAACCAATACAATGATGAATTACCTGAATTCGCTTGGCGTGAAAGATAATTATATTGTTATGGGCGATTTTAATGTTTATACAAGTACCGAACAATGTTATCAGAATTTGATAAATTATTCCAATGCAAATATTCGATTTTTTGATCCTGTAAATATGCCTGGCGATTGGAACAGCAACTACTCTTTTTCCGATTACCATACACAATCAACACATAATAATACTTCGTCAACTGAATGTTTTGCATCAGGAGGACTTGATGACCGGTTTGACAATATATTAACCTCCGATAATATAATTAACGGGTTAAATCATTACTTGTATTTAACTGGTTCATATAAAACTATTGGACAGGATGGAAATCATTTAAATAAAGCAGTAAATTATGGAACCAATAACAGCGCCCCTTCCGATGTAATCAACGCTCTTTACGGAATGTCCGATCATCTGCCTGTAACGCTTAATCTGAGGGTAAATCAAACGGCTGGTATTAATGAAATAAGCTCGCCGAATATCATCAATGTTATGTTTAATAACCCTGTAAAAGAAAACATGAATCTTAAAATTCAGTTGAATGAAAAAAGTAAATTAACTTTGAATATTATTAATATTATTGGTCAGCAATTGTATTCAAAGGAAATTGAAGTCTCCGGAACAGTTCTCAATTATTCACTTCCAACGATTGATCTTAGCAATGGGATATATTTTCTTAAGATATCCGACAACAACAAAAATAGCCTGATAAAGAAATTCATAAAGGAATAATTTTCCCTTATGCAAAAAAAATACTTCACAATTCCAATTTTTATTCCACAGCTCGCCTGCCCTTTTCAATGTATTTACTGTAATCAAAGGAGTATTTCCGGTACTCTAACTGAGCCAACGGAACAGGAAATTTTAAAAATTATTGAACTCCACCTTTCAACAATCCCTTTGCTAAACAGCCATATTGAAGTAGGGATTTTCGGAGGAAGTTTTACATGTTTGCCTGAAAACGATCAGGAAAAATATTTGAAAATAATTCAGCCCTTTTTTGAAAGTGGCGTAATCCAAGGCATTCGCTTATCAACGCGACCTGATTACATAACCGAAAATATTTTAAACGCGTTGAAAAAATACAATGTAACGACTATCGAACTTGGCGCTCAGTCTTTGGATGATGAAGTTTTGAAATTATCCGGAAGAGGTCACAAAGCGAAAGATATCATTAATGCAAGTAAACTTATAAAACAAAATGGATTCTCTCTAGGTCTTCAAATGATGCTTGGCTTACCGGGCGATACACTTGAAAAATCTACAAGAACTGCAAAGGCAATTGTTTCGCTTAAAGCTGATAATACGAGGATTTATCCTACTCTTGTAATAAAAAACACCGTTCTGGAAAAATTATACAGAGAAAATAATTATACGCCGCTTTCACTTATGGAAGCCGTGGAATGGACAAAAGAAGTTTATAAAATTTTTGAAGGAACAACTGTTAAAGTATTGCGTATGGGGTTGCATCCCTCTGAAGGGTTGATGTCCGGCGAATCGCTTGTCGCAGGGCCATTTCATGTTTCATTCGGGGAATTGGTAATGACAGCACTTTGGAAAGAAGCGTTAACGCCTTTATGGATGAACACTAAAGAGAAAAGTATTGTTATATCAGTTCCCTGCAGGCAGTTAAACAGCGCTGTGGGATACAATGCATCAAATAAAAAAATTCTGATGCAATTTTATAATACAGTAAAATTTATTGAAGATCCTTTATTAACAGGACGAAACTACCATGCTGATTATTGCTGACAAAAAAATTCCCGAAGAAGCAAAATGCAAACTGCAAAAATTCGAAAAGCTTGTGTTGCTTGAAACATCCGGAATTACCGAAGAAAGCATTTCGGGACATCCGGATATATATTTTTGCAAAACACAAAACAGATTAATTGTTGCGCCAAATCTTCCGGAAGATTACAAATCAATTCTTACAACAAATAATATTTTATTCTCAGAAGGGAAAACTCATGTTGGCTTGAAATATCCCGAAGCTGCTCATTATAATGCAGTGATTACCGATAATTATTTAATTCATAGAACTGATATAACAGAACCGGAAATTTTGAATGATTGTAATGACCTTTCAAAAATCCACGTAGGACAAGGATTTACACGATGCAGTCTTTTGGCATTAAAAGCAAATAATTTTATTACATCCGACGAAGGAATTTATAAAACATTAATTTCATTTGGATTTAAAACATTATTGGTAACTACCGAAAATATTATTTTGCCCGGTCATCGTTATGGGCTTTTTGGCGGAACGTGCGGTATTTATAAAGATAAAATATTCATTATAGGAAGTCTTGCCAATTATAAAGACGGGAATAAAGTAAGAATATTTATGGAATTGCTAAACTATAAAATAATTGAACTTTACGATGGGCCACTGTTCGATGGGGGATCTATTTGTTTTATTGGTAATCGGTGATCAGTAAAATGTAATCAGTATTCAGTCAGAAACCGATTACTATATGTATAGTTTATTATTTTTAATATATCAAACATCTTCGTCATCCTTTTTGATTTTCTTTTTTCGTTTGTATTTTTTCTTTTTATCCGGAACAACTTTTGTTCGAAAACGCCCGTCATAATACCCGTCTTCCTTACGCTTTTCGCGTTCATCGGCTTCGATCATTTTTTTTATTTTCGATTTTTT
>CAINEZ010000054.1 GCA_903847905.1 uncultured Bacteroidota bacterium | reverse complement strand
AATTATGAATATTATGAAAAAAGCTAACAAAGAATTGACAAAGGCCGAGGAGCAGGTAATGCAAATCCTCTGGAAGCTAAAAAAAGATTTTTTAAAAGATGTAGTAGAACATTTTAAAAACCCCAAACCGGCTTATAATACTGTTTCTACGATAATCAGGATACTTGAAAAAAAAGGTTTTGTATCCTATAAAAGCTACGGAAATACTTATGAATATTTTCCTTTAGTGTCTAAAGATGAATATTCCAAGCTCTATCTTGGAAATTTCATCAAAAATTATTTTGAAAATTCATACAATCAAATGGTTTCTTTTTTTGCTAACGACAGCAAGGTTACAATTAAGGAACTTGAAGAAATGAAAAAAATAGTTGATAAAGAAATAAAAAAGAAAAAGAACAATGGCTGAACTGATAACATATCCGCTTAAAGTATCTGTTTGCATGATATTGTTGTACGGATTTTATATAATGATACTGCACAGAGAAACGCATTTTCGTTTCAACCGTATTTACTTACTGTTTTCAATAATCATTTCAGTTATCATTCCCTTACTGAATATTCCTTATTATTCCGATAATGCAGGAACAGGATTTACAAATATTCTGCAAACGGTGCAGGTGGGTTCGGATACAGTTTTTATTTCGAAAAACAGTATGTCTCCTTCACAATACATTATTATAATATACCTAACGGGATTTATAATTTTATCAATAAGATTTATTGCAAGATTTATTTCACTTGCTATAATCCGCAGGCAATGCACTATTGAGAAAAAAAACGGGCTTTATATAGCGCTGTGCAAAAAAAAGATTGCTCCTTTTTCATTTTTTCAAACCATTTTTATTGATGAAAGAACGATAGATGATGAACAATTTGATAAGATAATAATGCACGAAACCGTTCATATACAACAATTGCACAGCTTTGATATTATTTTTGCCGAAATAATTTGTTTGCTTACATGGTTCAATCCTGTTAGCTGGATGATAAAAGCTGCACTTAAAGAAACCCACGAATATTTAGCTGATTCCGGAGTGTCGGAGCAAACATCCGGTTCAGCCGAATATTTTTTGCTCCTTATCAGAAACGCTATTGGTGTGCAGCCGGGTTTAGCCAATAATTTCAATAAATCATTAACCTTAAAAAGACTTAACATGATGAAAAAACCTCGCTCCGGTCGGCTTTCTATGCTGAAAGCGCTGCCGGTATTACCTGTAATCGCCTTGCTGTTCATGATATTTTCATGCAGTAACAGCTCAGGCGAATTGAAATCAGAAAATACTTCTTCAACTAAGAAGTGTGAAAAAACAGACACCACAATTGACAAAATGCCTGAGTTTCCGGGTGGTCAAGTAGCTATGACAAAATTTATCATGGATAATGTAAAGTATCCTGAAGCTGCTAAAAAGAACGGAATAGAAGGAAAAGTATTAGTTGCATTTACTGTAACTAAAACCGGCAAAATAGATAAAATTATCGTTTCACAAAAGGTAAATGACCTTCTTGATGCCGAAGCAGTGAGAGTTATATCTACAATGCCCGACTGGATCCCTGGAAAAAATAAAGGCGCCACTGTTGACGTAAAAATGATATTACCTATAGTATTCAAATTAGCGTAAAAAATTTATGGTAGTATCATTATTCTAAACCGTCGCGTATAAATAATGAGCGGCGGTTTTTTATAACATAATGCGATCAGAAAAGTATATCAAGAATAAGCAATCCCCTAAAATGAATAAGTAATTCCACCTAAAATATTAAAACCGTAAGTAGTATATTTATACCACTGCTGGTATTTGCTTGCGCTTATATTATTGAAATTTAAAAATGCCGAAAGTATTTTTGTGTACCTGTATTCAATGCCAAGGTTAAAATCAACAGTGCCTTTTAATTTTACAGGTATAACTTCAGGAATAGCTGAATTATTAAAGGTTTTAGCATAAGCGCCCTTGAAAGCAAAAACATCCGCTTTCAAAATTATTTTATTTTTCAGGTTATAATTAAATGACATTTTAAAATCCATGTCCGGTTTGTGCCATGCATATAATTCGTTTAAGGGTGAGTACTTATAGTAATCGGATGTTAGCAACAACCTGAATTTTTCACTTTTCTGAAAAGTAATTTGAACATGTGTGTTAAATACTTTTACAGTATCGTAAACTAAGGTAAACCTGTTTAATAATACTGATGAGGTATCATTAACAAACAACGGCATATTTTCAACTTTTGATTTTGACATATTTAAATTGAACGAAAGATATGAACTCAAACTTCCCTTAAATCCACCGGTAAACATGGATCTTGTGTTAGTAAACGATAAAGGAAGAGAGGTATTGATAAAAGGGTTTTCGGCAGAAAAGTCAATAATATTATTTCTTTTCAGGTTGCCTGAAAGATTACCATAAAAAATAAAAATATTATTATAAAGATCTATACTTAAATTAATATCCGGGTATAAAAATAATTTTGAATCTTTAGAATTTTCAACTGATACGTTCAGCCCCGCGTCAAATTTCAGAATATTATATGAAGCAGAGTAATGAGGAATAAGGCATAAAGCTAGTCCATATGAAGTGTCGGCAGTATTTATATCATTAAAATAATCCATATCCGCTTTAAATCCTAAGTTTTGGTTTTGTAAAAATTTCCCAAAAACATTAACATTTTTATCAATTGTACCGTTAAATCCAACATGGTCTTCCATTGCGTCATAAAGATCTGACAAATTGAAATACCTGATTGCAAAAGAATGATTGAATTTAAGAGAATCTTTAAATGTGCTCTCAAACTTCAGTTGCCCGCCAATTTTTGCAAAACGCTGTCGTATGCTGTCTTTTGAGATCCCGGGAAAAACATCAGGGTTAAAACCGAAGTAATGAACTACATTCCGGTTGTAATCAACTTCTCCTGAAAGCGTATGATTTTTATAGAATTTCCTGGCATAAATTTCTGCTTCATTATCGCTAAAACAGGGATAAGCATAATCTTTTATCTTTCCGGTTGAAGAAAGATGCCTGCAATAAACACCAATAGATTGACTTGTAGAGCGCAAGTTGTTATAATAAAATTCCCCATAAGGCATCATTTTAGTACCAAAGCCGGCTTTTACAAATGACTTATATAGTTTTGTCAACGGTTCTCCGATCATTTTTGCAGGTTTAATCGGGTCAGGATTGAATGTAGTCGGGAACAACTTAGGGTTTATATTGTAAATAAGAGGTGATTTTTCAAAAACAGAATCAACAATTTTCGGATTATCGTTTATTTTGAAAGCATCAGAAATGGTAGGTTTATAAGGATCAATAATAATTACATCCTGATTTTGTGCTTTAATATTGAAAGAAACAAAGTTTGCAAAAAGTACTATTGCAAATCCAATGGGCATAAATGGTTTTAAAAAACTTCGCTTTAGCCTGCCTTTCAAGAGCCGGAATAAATTATTTTGTAACAGTATAATTAAAAAGGAAGGAACAAAAGTCCTTTTTAATTCAGAATAAGTGAGACTTTTATTCATTTTTATTTTCCTCCATTTGTTTGTTGTTGTCTTCGAATAACTTCTCATTTTTTTGGTTATTATCGAATTTTATTTGTATTTCTTCCTGCGTTTTAACTTGCTCCTTTATTTTTTCAGACTGAATTATAGTATTCAGTTTTTCATGTGCAATTGTAACCAATTCCGAATTATCTGAATTGTCAACTATGCTTTGAAGAGTAGCCTTAGCCTGAGCAATATTGTCAGTATTAACGTAAATATCGGCAAGTAGGATAAAACTTTTTGCAATCCAGTAATCGTAAGATGGTACCTGGTTAATTACTTCAAAAACTATTTTCTCCGCTTTTATATAATCTTTTAACATATACTGAATATAAGCAAGATTATATTTTGCTTCTGCCCCGAATTCACTTGTCGGACTTTGTTTGTAAGTAAATTCAAATTCTGTTTGTGCAAGCGCAGTACTATCCATAATCATAGCTGCGCGTCCAATTGTAAGATGAGCTTCTGCAAGAGTTTCTTCAGTAACTTTTTCTGTTGCAATAAGTGTTCTGGCAGCCATAATAGCGTAATTATATTTACCGGCTTTCCAGTAGCAGCGCATTTTCATAGTACGTGCTTCGATGATGTTTGATTGATACTCTGCATTATTCTCCAGTTTTGAATAATAATTTGAAGCGCTGTCGTACTTATTCAATTTATAACATATATCAGCTGCTTTCAAAATAGCATATTCGGAAAATTTATTCTGGGGCTGGCCTGCAACGTAGATATATCCTTTAAGAGCATCTTCGGTATTGTTGTTTTTAAAATCGCATTCGGCTTTATAATAATAGGCATTTGTTAAGAAATATCCGCCTGGAAATTGCTGTATGTAATTATCGAAACCTTTAATAGCTTTTTCGCAATCGCCGCTCATATAACGGTTTTCGCTTGCAATATAGGTTACTGAATCCTGTTCGGTTTTTGATCCATATTCAAAAGGAAGGCTTTTTACATATACATAAAAACTATCAACATCGTCCATTTCCATATAAATGTTACGGATGCTAACAAGTGCATCTTTTGATACCTCTGTTGACGGATAATCAGTAACTACTTTTTTAAATGCCTGTAAAGCCAGTTCGTTTTTATCAGTATTACGGAAGATCAAACCTATTTTAAGCATAGCTATCTTTGCATAGCTGCTATTAGGATATTCACTGATTACCATACTATAATATACCATGGCATTATCATTGTCATTTTTTATAAGATATGTATTTGCCAGTTCAAATTTTGCATCATCAGAATATGTCGTTTTGGGGTACTGATCCAGCAAAGTAAGAAGTGAGCTGATCTTCTGGTCATATTTACCTTGGGCTCCAAGACAAAGCGCTTTCTGAAACAATGCATAATCAGTATCAAATACTTTTGCGAAAATTGCTTTATCATAATATTCAACAGCATTTGCATATTCTTTTGAAACATAATAACAATCGGCTATCCGCAAGTATGCATCATTAATTACTTGTGCAGATTCGTCGGATTTATTGTTTGCAAATTTCCTAAAACTCTTTACTGCTGATTTATACTCCTTCTTTTTGAAGTAACAATAGGCTATATTATAATTTGCAGTATTATAAACCGGCAAGCTAAAGGCTCCTGGTAAAAGCATAAATGTTTCATAATTAGCAAGAGCAGTATCAAATTGAGATAGGCGATAATAACCTTCACCCTTCCAGTAAAAACATTGCGCTTTTATAGTTTTGTTAAACGGTTGAGTGTTCGATTTATCAAATAATTCAATGGCGCCATCAATATCTTTATTATTAAAAAGTTCCACGCCGCGGTAAAATGCAATTTTCTGATATGCCTGATTCAGCTTGTCATCCCTGTTCTTGATTTGATCAACAGAAACAAGGGCATCTTTATAATTGTTAGTGGTTAGGAAAAGATCCACGAGGTAAGCGCGGGCTTCATCAATTAACGGTGAATTAGGGTAATCATTGATAAATCTCTGGAAAGAAGTAATAGCTTCGTTATAAGGATTTAATGATAATTCATAAGCTAATTTTGCGTAATTGAATAAAGCGTCCTCTTTGATTTCAGGGTAGAATGAAAGCTTATATGCTGACTGAAAAGAGCTAAGGGCAAATTTTTTATTACCCGATTTCAGGTAACTATCTCCAAGAAGATAATACGCATTTTGAGCCAAAGAATCTTCAACCGTAATTACCTGATTAAAATTCTCGTTGGCTGCCTGATAGTCTATTCCGCTTTTATAGTATGCATAACCGAGTTCGTAATAATCCTGTCGTGTAATGGTATTGGAAGTCTTGGTTATGTATTTTTCAAGATATTGAATGGAATTAGCATATTTTCCGGTTTTGAAATATGATTCTCCAAGAATACGCGAAATTTCATCAATTCGTTTTGTGCCAGATGAATCCAGGAGAGGAAGAGCATATTTTATCACTTCATTGTATTTGCCCTGCAAATAATAAATCTGGGCAATATAATATGGAACAATAGAACCGAAATTTTCGTTTTTTTCAATGTTCAGAAAGCTTTTCAATGCCGTTTCATAATTCTTTTCGTTGTAGTTAATATGGGCATAATAATAATTCGCTACCGCATAATATTTTGTATCAACATCTATTATTTCGAAGAATTGTTTTTTTGCTTTATCAAATTCTTTTACCATGAAATAGCAATAACCCGATTTAAAATAATATTCGGATAATTCATCATTGTTTAAATCATAAATATCAATATTTTCAAAATTTTTTGAAGCATCATTATATTTTTTCTGGCGATACTGCAATTTTGCAAGCTGGAAATTGGCAAGTTTTACTTTGGAATTTTCGGGGTGACTGCTTATAAATTTCATCAACTTGTATTCAGCATCATTATTATATAATTCGATAGCACAGATAGCGGCATAATATTCGGAAAATATCCTGATTTCGGATTGTTCATCTTTTATAGCTTCTATTGTTTTAAAAAAACATTCCTGTGCAGCGTTATATTTTTCTTTATTGAATAATTCAAGCGCTTTTTGGAATTCAGATTCCGGCTCACTGTATATTATGTTTTTCTGACAATAAAGCATGTTTGTCGAAAAGTTCAATACTAAAATTAAAAGGACAATAAAAAACTTTTT
>CAINEZ010000053.1 GCA_903847905.1 uncultured Bacteroidota bacterium | reverse complement strand
CAAATATATATACTATTTCTTTTACCGGAACATTTTATCCCGTTTATGTATTATTGAAAAAATTCATATAACTTTGTGCAATATAATTTAGTATAGATTTTAAAGTGTTTTCCACAGACTGTTGTGTATTGAATCCCTAACGAATAAACTCCTATATCTATGAAAACTTACGAATCAATTAAAATGACCTTTCCTAACAAGCTGAGTTATTCATTTATAGTTCAGTTATTTGTTAGGGAAGTAGCAAAAATGATCGGTTTCTCAGGCAATCAGCTTGATCAAATTGATATTGCCATTGAAGAATCGGTCTCTAACATCATAGTTCACACCAGCGATGAGGAGAATCCAACATTCGACGTTATTTGTGAGAAAATCCCGGGAGGAATCAAAATCGTTCTTAAAGAAATGGGTATCCCATTTGATTCTGCACGAGTTAAAGACTTTGAATTAACAAAGGTTCTGGACGAGCAAACCACTAAAGGACTTGGAATTTATCTCATCAGAAAGGTGATGGATGAGCTTTCGTTTAACAATCTAGGTCCACAGGGAAAAGAGACAGTCATGATCAAATATCTTCCAGATTATCATGAAAATAAAAATCAGCAGGAAATTACATCGGAAAAACAGTCGCAGGACAATGTAATCGCTGAAAAGATTGATTATGATGTAAGGGGGCTTGAAGAAGAAGAAGCCATCGAAGTATCGCGTTGCGCCTATAAAACCCATGGATATACGTTTTTTGATGATCATATTTATTATCCCGAACGTTTGGTTAAGATGAACCGGACATCCGAAATGATCTCGGCTGTTGCTGTAACTAAAGACAAGGTTTTCATGGGGCATGCGGCTTTTTTGTATCAATATCCTGAAGACAAAATTGCAGAGTTGACTTTTGTTTTTGTCAATGTTGAATACCGTGGGCAGGGGGCCCTGAACCGGTTGTTAGATTACCTGTTCAATGTTCCAAAAAAGCGCGAGCTTCGTGGAATATATGCCTACGCGGTTACCAACCACATTTTTACCCAAAAGTCGATGATCAAATTCCAAATCAATGATTGTGGAATTCTGCTTGCCACGAGTCCAGCTTCCTGGAAATTCAAGGGTATTTCGGACAATGCTTCGCAGCGGATCAGCGTTGCCCTTGGCTACAGATATATTACGCCTCCCGTTCAGTATAAACTTTTCGCCCCTGAACATCATAAAGTGATGATTTCGAAACTGTATCAAAACCTGGGTGCCTCTCCAAACTTCGTGATCCCACCGTCAGATGCTTTCAAATATGATATTACTTCGACGGTTTTCTATACCGGAGTAAATGAATTGGAGAGTTGTGCCGAAATCTTTATTGCCAGTTATGGGTCTGATGTCAAACTTGAACTTCGCAAAATTTTAAGGAGTTTTTGCATCAAGCAGATTGCTGCAATCAATCTTTTCCTGAAATTAGAAGATCCTTTGACCTACTGGCTCACAGAAGAGTTTGAAAAGCTGGGATTTTTCTTTTCGGGAATACTGCCTGAATCGCGTATCGGAGATGTGCTCGTGCTTCAGTACCTGAACAATGTGGATATGGATTACGGCAAAATTAACCTGGTCAGCGATGTTGCCAAAGAGTTGCTGGCTTATATCAAGGAACGAGATCCGAACATTTTCGAATAAATGCATCCGAAACAATGAAAGTTGTCTATTCGCCGCATCATATACTACACAATCCTCCCAAGGAATTCATCTCCAGCAAGGTAGTTGCCTACGGCGAATCACCCGAAAGGGCTGAACTGATTTATGAATTTCTGATGGATGTTGAAGGGGCGGAATTGATAAGTGCAGAAACATTCGACCACGGTCATTTTTTTAAGGTTCATTCAACAGAATACCTTGAATATCTTCAAACAGCTTATGAAGAATGGGTTGCTGCGGGATTATGGGCAGAAGGTATTATGCCGGAGTTTTTCCCTATTGGAAAACTACGTGGTCATCGTCCCGGAAAAAGCCCGGAGGGTAAAGCCGGATTTTATATGACAGACAGTTGCACCATGATTGTCAAGGGTACGTGGGAAGCTGTACGGTATTCAGGATATACGGCACTTACCGGAGCAAAACATCTTTTAATGGGTCAATCCAGTGTGTTTTCGCTATGCCGTCCTCCAGGACATCATGCAGGATTTGATTATGCCGGAGGGTATTGCTTTGTCAACAATACAGCCCTTGCCGCTAAATACCTGCAGGATTCGGGAGAACTTAAGAGTAATGGGGGTGTAAAAGTTGGTATTCTCGACCTGGATTTCCATCATGGCAACGGTACCCAGGATATTGTTCAGCGCCTTGAGAATATACTTTTTATATCGCTACATGGAGACCCGGATTATTCATATCCCTACCTGACCGGATTTACATCGGAAAACACATCGAAAAATATCAATTTTCCGTTATCACCCGGAATTACAGACGAAAATTATTTTAAGGTATTCTGTGATGCAGTCTCAACCTTACAACAATTTGGTGCGAGCTATCTTGTAGTATCACTCGGCGTTGACACATTCGAGAAAGATCCTCTCGGTAATTTCTGCTTATCTGCAAAAATATATCCCCGCCTTGCAGAATATCTGATCAACGAAATGAAGGTACCTACCCTGATAGTGATGGAGGGAGGGTACAACAAAGAATTTCTGGCAAGCAATGTTGCATCATTTTTAAAACCGTTTTTCGACCATCAACCCTGATTGGCTGACAAAGATTGCAATATCATCAAACATAGAAAATTAATTAAGGAATAGACATATGTCTGAATTATCAACAAACCCATAAGTGTTTTTTTTTATTTAATTTTACCCAATTAAAAATATTTTTTTGATAAATAAAGACACCATACAGAATATCATTGAAACAGCCCGTATAGAAGAGGTTGTAGGCGATTATGTTACACTGAAAAAAAGAGGTGTTAACCTTATAGGATTATGTCCTTTTCATACCGAAAAAACTCCGTCCTTCACTGTATCTGCATCAAAAGGTATTTACAAATGTTTCGGCTGCGGTAAAGCGGGAAATTCCGTTAACTTCCTGATGGAACATGAGCATTTGTCGTATCCTGAAGCTTTACGATACCTTGCAAAAAAATATTTTATTGAAATTGAGGAAGAGCAGGAAACGCCCGAACAGCAGCTTGTCCAGAGTGAAAAAGAAAGCCTGATGCATGTAACTGCTTTCGCTCAAATGTTTTTTTCGAAAACATTATCCGACACAAACGAAGGAAAAGCGATAGGGCTAAGCTATTTCAAAGAAAGGGGTTTCGATGAAAAAATTATTGAAAAATTTCAGCTTGGCTACAGTCCTGAACAGTGGGACAGCTTAACAAAAGCTGCGCTTGAAAATGGCTATAAACAGGAATATCTTGTAAATACCGGTCTTACTATTTCGAAAGATGAACAGCTTTACGACCGTTTCCGCAGTCGTGTGATGTTCCCTATTCATAATCTTTCTGGCAGGGTCATTGGCTTTGGAGGGAGGACGCTTTCTTCCGACAAAACAAAACCCAAATATGTAAACTCGCCCGAGTCGGAAATTTATCACAAGAGCAATGTTCTTTATGGGATATTTTTCGCGAAGAGCTCAATAATCGCTCATGATAATTGTTTTCTTGTAGAAGGTTATACTGATGTTATCTCATTACATTTATCGGGTATTGAGAACGTGGTGGCTTCTTCCGGTACATCTCTTACTATAGAGCAGATAAAGCTTATACGGCGTTATACTCCGAATATAACAATACTTTATGACGGTGATGCTGCCGGTATTAAGGCATCTTTCAGGGGCATAGACATGATCCTTGAAGAAGGAATGAATGTGAAAATTGTGCTGTTTCCTGATGGTGAAGATCCCGATTCATATTCGCGCAAACACAGACCGGCTGAAGTTCGTGATTTTATTCAGCATAATGCCGCTGACTTCATTTCCTTCAAAACAAATTTACTTATAGGCGAAACAGCAAATGACCCGATTAAAAAAGCAAACCTAATAAAAGAGATTGTGGGAAGTATTTCACTGATCCCTGATTCAATTATTCGCTCTGTTTATATTAGGGAATGTAGCGCTTCTATGAAGATCCCTGAACAAACACTCATCAATGAACTGAACAAACTGCGACGAAAAAAATCATTGCAAAAATCTTCAGATGTTGCAGAAGAGCAGGAAATACAGGAAACTTCAGAATACGCTGCCGAGCAACAAATAGAATTTGATTATACAAATACTGAATACCAGGAAAAAGAATTACTGAAATTCTTGTTAAATTTCAGTTCAAAAATTATAGAAGTAGATATGATGGATGAAGACGGAGAAAAAACCATAACAACTTTACCGTTGGCATCTTTTATAGTTATGGAGTTGCAAAGAGATAAAATTAATTTTCAGAATATTGTTTACCAGGCAATACTTGATGAATACGAAAAATTTATTGATAAAAGTTCCGTACCGGATATTCAGTTTTTTATTAATCATAGTGATTCGGCAATAAGTTCAGCGGTAATTGAACTTCTTTCCAGCCCTTATGAATTAAGCGACAATTGGGAGAAAAAACACAGGATAAATGTTCCGACAGAAGGTGAAAAACTTAAGGAATCAGCCATTTCTTATATTTATGCACTTAAATTAAAGAAAGTAGATAAAATGATTACTGACAACCTTGATGCTCTTAAGAACATAAAAAGTGGAGAGGATGAAAATGTTTTGATAGAAAAACACAAGGCTCTCATGGAAGCAAAAAAAGAGTTTGCAGAAAAACTTACAAGAATAGTAACCCGCTGACTTATTATTTCCTTTGTTACTATTGATTTTTGAAAATTTCTTTTGTAATTTTGTTGCGAATTTGAAAGGAGTTTTTATATGTTAAAAAATATGGGAACGGTTGACAGGATGATTCGAATTATTATCGCAATAATTTTGGCTTTATTTATTTTTACAGGTTTGGTAAAAAGTGTTGGATTGATTGTTGTTGCCGTAATAAGTTTTTATTTATTATTAACCGGCATTTTTCGTTTTTGTCTGCTTTACACTATTGTCGGCATACATACCTTGCGAACAAAATCAGGGGTTGACGATTAATACTTTTTTCCTGTTTTCAGCGTTGCAACACCCTAAAAGTTTTTATTGATTATTTGGTATAGCTCTGCTTGTTTATCATCCATCTTCAAAAGCCTATTCTTAGAGGTTTTCGAGTCAGGAAGCGTGTATGTAATCT
>CAINEZ010000052.1 GCA_903847905.1 uncultured Bacteroidota bacterium | reverse complement strand
AGGCAGAGCCGTTCCGCCGCTCATAATTGTCAAAACTGAAATATTTATAGCGGAACGTGTCGAAGCCTAAAGGAATATTCACTCTTCGACACATCCCGCACATGCGGGATGGCTCTGAGTGACATTACGGTTTGCAATTAAGTAATAAATATTAATTTTATTCTAATTGTTACCTAAACTTAGCACCTCAAAAAAATTTTACCATTACAGATACCGCACCGGTATTATTTCAAATAATCATTAAAGTAATTTTCGATTTTATGAAGCAAATGCACCCTGTCCTTCCCAATAACATTATGTTCGTGTTCGGGATAAACAAAATAATCAATCTGCACATCTTCGTCTATACATTTTTTTACAAACGAAAGCGAGTTTTGCCAAACAACAGTGGGGTCAATAGTTCCATGAATTATTAATAATTTTCCTTTTAAGTTTTTTACATAATTCAGCAGGTTTGCATTGTCGTATCCTATGGGGTTTTCGTCAGGAGTGTCCATGTATCGTTCACCATACATCACTTCATAATATTTCCAGTCGATAACAGGCCCGCCGGCAACAGCAACTTTAAAAACACCAGGATTTTTCAGCAACAGCGAAACCGTCATAAATCCTCCGTAACTCCATCCATGCACACCAATACGGCTTGTATCAACAAATGAAAGTTTTTTCAGATAATCAATTCCCAGCATCTGATCTTCCGCTTCTGCTGTGCCAATGTTCCTGAAGATTGCCTGCTCAAATGCCATTCCGCGGTTTGAAGTTCCGTGATTATCGAGTGTAAAAACAACATATCCTTTGGTAGCGAGGTAGTGCAAGAAAAATCCCGCTCCGCCCAGCCAAGAATCTGTTATCATCTGGGAATGAGGTCCGCCATATACATAAACGATCACAGGATATTTTTTCTCCGGATCAAAATCCACAGGTTTTATTAACCTGCAATATAAATCTGAACTGTCCCTGCTTTTTATAGTGAATATTGACATTTCGGGCATTTTGTATTCTTTAAGCGGGTTGGTATTTTTTTGTAATGTTTGTAAAACTTTGCCAGTTGAATTTTCAAGTACATATTCGCTGGCTATAGTTGTGCTTGAGTAATTATCAAGTACATATTTCCCGCTTTCACTGAACTGTGCAGAATGCGTCCCTTTAACAGAAGATATTTGCGAAATTTTACCGTTGGTTAAATCTACGGAACAGATATGTCTTTCGAGCGGGCTTACTGCAGTGGAAATAAAAAAAGCTTTTGCATCTTTATTGTCAGTTCCTAAAAAGTCCGTTACCACCCATTTTCCCATGGTAAGTTGTTTGATCAATTTACCATTCACATTATAAAGATATAAATGGTTGTATCCGTCTTTCTGACTTTGATAAATAAACCGGTCTGGTTTTGTTTTCAGAAAATACAGGGGATTTAAAGGTTCAACGTATTTATCATTTTCTTCTTCAAAAAGTGTTTTTATAAAATCGCCGTTTGCGGCATCATACTGATTCAACTTCATGTGATTTTGAGCGCGGTTCAACACCTGGATAAAAATATATTTTTCGTCAGGACTCCAGGTAATGTTTGTAAGATACTGTTCCGCGGGTTCGCCTGTTTTTAAAAATATTTTCTTTTGAGTTATCGGATTATAAACGCCCACCGTAACATGGTGGCTTGCCATTCCTGCCATCGGGTACTTGATCATTTCTGCCTCTGCAATCCTGTTGCTGACCTTGTCAATATGCACTATCGGATAATCTGTAACCATTGTCTGGTCCATTCTGTAGAAGGCTAAAAGATCTCCATCAGGCGACCAAAATGTTCCTTTTTTAATACCAAATTCATCACGGTGAACGGATTTACCATTAACAATATTTATATTTGTATCTATAGTTACCGGATATTCTTTCCCTTTTACTGAAACATATAAGTTATTTTTAATAGTATATGCCGCGTATAATGTTTTATCGGAAACATCTGTATTTTCGGCTTTTTCAGGAATATCATTTTCTACCTGAATTGCATTTGCGGCAATATTATATTTATATATTTTATTATTAACATTGAAATAAAAAGAATTTTCATCAAGCCAGGTTATATTTGGAAAGGCGCTTATATCGGCATCTCCAAGTTTTTTTACCGCATTGCTGAGATCAGCAAGCCTAAGAAGAGTATCTCGTTTTTCATCTTGCCTATCGGCAGACAGGTTTTCAACATTACCTTTTATAAGAGCTTTTAAATTAATATATGAAAATTTTTCACTGCCGGCGATCCATTGCAGTTGGTTCATATACTTTGGGGACAAAGTTCGCTTTGAGTAAGCGTCTTCCAGCGTAAGCGTTTTTGTTTGAGCAAAACTTTTTACCGAAATAAAAAGGAGAATAAGCGCAAATATTTTCCCGGTATTTTTCATAAGATTTTTTAAAAAAACATATTCAACAAGTAAAAAAAAGTACAGTTTTTATTATTGCAAGTTTCAAATTTATTTTGAATAAAAGTATAAAAATGTAACTATTCAGCAATATAAAAAACAATATAAGGAATTATTTCACAAAATATTTTACCACGCAGGCACAATAGAAACATAGGATGACACATAGTTGTATATACAAATAACATTAAAATATTCAGATGAAATGAACCGTTTGAAAGAAAGTAGAAGTATTTTAATAAATGAATTTTATGCTGTATTCCTCAAAAATTAATTTATATGAAAACTATGTAACTATCCCGCACATGCGGTACTATGTGGTAAAATTATCATTAACATATCCTGTTTTCAGCGTTGCAACACCCTAAAAGTTTTTATTGATTATTTGGTATAGCTCTGCTTGTTTATCATCCATCTTCAAAAGCCTATTCTTAGAGGTTTTCGAGTCAGGAAGCGTGTATGTAATCT
>CAINEZ010000051.1 GCA_903847905.1 uncultured Bacteroidota bacterium | reverse complement strand
TTTTTGCGGCATATTTTTTGACATGCGCTATTCAGTAAACATCCTAAGCTATGAAAACACGCCTTATCTTATTATTTTTAATTGCTGTCAGCAATTTTGTAGAGGCACAAATCAAGGATACCTCATTTAGCTATAAAGATGATTATGTTTTGCATAAAATAATCCCTGCCCTGCCACAGGGATGGACATTTTCACAAAAACCAGGAGAATTCATTATTGAAAGAAACGATTCTGTTCTTGCAGGAGATAAACGCCAAATGAAAATCCCGACAAATCAGAAAATACCGGATGACAGCATTTTTAAATACGGATATAAAACAAAAAGCATCATAGTGTTTAATTATGATTCCAGATGGGCCTATGAAAAAACATTGAAAGTCAATAGTAATAATACCCAAATATACCAACTACTTAAAATGCTTCCCGAAAAGTATAAAGTCACTAAATTGCTTGATAAATCAAAAAGTACAAGAGGGAATAATGTTTATACAGGCAAGACTGATGAAGAAAAAAAACAAGTTATGGATTTTGAAAAAGAAAGAAATCAATTACTCGCAAAGCTTGTGCAGATGCCGAATTATCATACTGAAAAATATAGTCTTTTCTTAAAATCGACATCCGGTTGTAACGATGATTATTTTTCTATTTATCCAAGTGAAGCTTCTTTGCAATTATATCAAATACTCGCTCTTTTCAGTGAACTCACGGAAAAATCTAATTAAAAATATTTTTTTTAAAATAACTACATTTCAATTTTTTTTATCTTTGTATCTATAAAATCATTAAAAATGAAAACAAAAATATTTTTATCTGCAACTATTATTCTTATTATTGTAAGTATCTTTTTTTCATGTAAAAAAAAGGATAAGGACGAAAAGGATACCACACCTCCCACCATTATAATAATAGGTGATAATCCTAAACAAACAGGTGTACATGCAACATACACTGATCAGGGAGCTACAGCTTATGATGAAAAAGACGGAGATATTTCATCAAAAATTGTAGTTACAAACAATGTGGATACTGCTGTAATAGGTAATTATCAGGTAAAATACAATGTTTCAGATAAGGCAGGCAATGCTGCTGTTGAAAAAGTTCGCACTGTACATGTAATATATATGTAATAATATCTTAATGCTTCCAATACATTTTCCCGGATTTTATTCCTTTATAATAACCCACTCTTTAGAAATGTTATTTAATGATATTTTTAAAATATAATTACCTTTTGTTACTAAAGAAAGATTTAAAATGTTTGAAGAATTTATATTTTCGTTTTTATAGATTACCCGTTCCTGCATATCGGTAACAAAAACTAATCCTTTACTGCCTACGGCAAAATTTGTAATATCAATTCGTAGTTCTCCTTTGGTGGGGTTTGGGAATACTGTTATTTTTTGCTCGCCCAGCATGGCTTCGTACTGTTGCTGTGCAGCTTGGTTGGTAGTTGCCACATTAGCGCTATCTGTTGTGTTTGCCGTACTGTCTGTTCTAACAGGAACTATTCTGAATGGTATAAACTCTCGCTTTATACGATTTCCATTATTATCATAGGTGTAAACAAAATGCGGTGTTTGTGATTTTGCTACTAAACCTGCTAAAAGCATTAAGCCTATAATTATTATCTTTTTCATATTTTTTTGTTTTTCTTTTTAATATTTTCACACATTCGGAAACACCCGCAAACAGGGCGATAATAATGACAATCCACTTTAATTTTTTATAAACTTTTTTGTTGATACGTAATTTTTGTCAATTATCTTTAAAATATAAAAACCAGCCTCTAAATTAGCAATGTCGATTTTATTATTGAAAACCTTTTCACCGGAAATCAATTTACCATTTATATCATAGATCATAATAATGGCGCCAGATTCAACGGGATTAATATATATTAAATCTTGAGCAGGATTAGGATACAAATTAATATTAAATGATACTTGATCAACTTCCGTTATTCCGCTAAGCCCTGTCAATTTTGAAACCCCACCGAGAGTTCCGAACCATATACTACCTTGCTTATCTATTGCTATTGAATTAACATTATTATTAACTAACCCAATAGATGTGTTATATGTTGTCCATGAATGCCCATTAAATCGTGATACTCCGGCAGGTGTACCGAACCATATTATTCCATTCGGATCAATGGCAATTGACTGAATGGTATTACTGACTAATCCGCTGTCTGTAGAATATCTTACCCAGGTGGTATCATGCAATTTGAAAACTCCACCTTCGGTTCCAACCCATTTATTTCCTTGCGGATCAATAGCAATACAATGTACATAATCATTAGATAATACGTTTACGGTACTGTATTTTTTCCAGTTAATTCCATCGAATTTAGATACGCCGCCCCCGAGGGTTCCGAACCATTTATTTCCTTGTTTGTCAATTGCTATTGAAACAACATTATTATTAGTTAACCCATCTATAATGTTGTAAGTTTTCCAGTTAGTTCCATTGAATTTTGAAACACCATTCGGAGTACCAAACCATTTGTTTCCCAGCGAATCGAATGCTATTGCAAAAACATTATTATGCGCTAATCCGTTTGCAGTGGTATATTTTGTCCATGTTGTATCATTAAATTCAGATAACCCAGAATTGCCATTAGTGCCAAACCATTTATTCCCTAATGTGTCTATGCTTATAACATTTACGAAATTAGCGGCTAATCCATCGGTTACTTTATAAGTTGTCCAATTAGTATCATTAAATTCGGATACTCCGCCCCAGGTGCCTATCCATTTTTTTCCCTGCTTATCAATAGCAATAGTATTAACACTGTTGTAAACTAAACCATTGCCTGTGGTATATGTTGTCCATGTTTGAGCAGTAGTATTTATTTGTAATACTAAAAACAAACAAAAAATAGTAAAAATGTTTTTCATGTTTTATGGTTTTACTTTTTTTACATTTAAAAATTCATTTACTAAATTCGACGAAGTATGCTTAAACAAAGACTTTCCCACAAGACTTCGCATAGCGAGTCTGCAACAGGTTACATCTACTATCTGAGAAAAATGAAATAAAGTAAAGCTATTAAAATACTACAAATAGATGAAAATAAAAAACTATTAGACATATTTTCTTTTTTCTTTTTTTTAAAATAAATATGCATATAAATTAAAATTAAAGGAGTAATTATGACATAGAAGTCGCAAAGAATTGTTAG
>CAINEZ010000050.1 GCA_903847905.1 uncultured Bacteroidota bacterium | reverse complement strand
TCCAAGATATAATATAAAATATTCCAAGTCTTGAAGAAAATGATGGATTATAATATTACAATTAAAAAAATCTTGGCTTTATGAAATAATAAAAAAATATCTACCTTTGCTGAAAAAAATACAATCTAAAATAGTGAATTAAGGAATAGAATTAATAATAAGTCCATTGGATAGTTTGGTAAATAACAAACAGGGGATTATTAAAATAAAAAGGGGATAGTCGCAACTGTAATAGATTTAGCAGAAATAGTTTCCATTTAGACGGTATAATAGTTATTGATAAAAATAAATCATTATCAAAATGAGCGAGAAAAAAAGCATACCAAATCTGTCAGCCGACGAATTTACGGGACCCGTAAGGCAATTGAGACACCTCTGCTATCAGGCATTCAAAAATGGTAATCAGGTTGTGCAGGGAAAGCTGGATGACGGGCAATATCCCAATAAGAATAATCTTTGTCGCTACAATGAACAGGGTGCCAAAACAGAGGAAGAAACAATTGACAAATGGCAGGGATGGTCGCATTTTTGGTATAATGACAAGGGTAAGCACTCTGAACACATGAGTATTGATTTAGATGGGAAAATAAGTCATAAGACTTCCTTAAGTTACTCCGAAACTGGGAAGATGCTTCAGAGCATAACCCGGAAAGCAAATGGTGATGTTTATTTTAGTACTATTTATGAGTATAATGAAAAAGACCTGCTTGTAAAAATGATAAATTTTCGCGAAAATGACAAGCTGGATTATATTCATACAAAAACTTATGACAAGGATGGACATCAAATTGAATCCAAAAGCGTAAAACCGGATGGAACCATTCAAAGCTGGGATAAACATAGCTATAACGAACATGGTGATGCTACAGATTATACTAGGCTGAATCCTGATGGCAGTATCCAATATTTTTCTGAATACCATCCACAATATGATGATGAGGGAAACAGAATAAACATTTACCGTCATTATGAAGTGCCACAAATTTATGATTATGAATATGAATATGACAGCCGCGGTAATTGGATAAAAAAGATTGAATTTTATAGACATATTCCAATATATATATATCTCAGGGAAATCCGTTATTTTGGCGATCAGGATGAAGATATTGAATCTGTTATAAATAATGTGCATGTAAAGCCTTTATCAGGCAATAAAAATGAGCAAAGCGGTATCGCTACTAAAAAAACCGATCCTATAGCACTGCTCGATGAAAAACAATTAAAGTTGGTTGGAACAAATGGGAATGTTGAATTTTTTCCAGCGTATCAATACTATAGGGAGGTTAACAAAGAAACACCTTCAAGCATATATTGGGGCAATCTGTACACCGAGGCAATTGCACTGCTGAAAGAATTACAGGAAAATATGGGCGCGCAAATCATTAATACCGTCAGCCGTAATTATGGTTATGGTGAAAAGATGGTTCGCTACACGCTTATCTTTCCGAATACTCGTTATATTTTACAGGCGATACAAATTCAGCAATTTGGTGAAGACGAACTTCATGTGCCACCTTTTATTGTTGCTGCTCACGATGATAGGGATGGTTATGTTTATTGCAGTCAGTTGGATCTTTTTTATCCCAAAAAACTTTCGGGCAAACGCGATATAGAGTTTGAAAATCAGCTTCGCATGTATATTGCTAAATGTACGCTTGAAAAAGCTGACGAACTGCCTATGATAAATATGATTGAAATGGATGGTACTGAATACTGTCTTGAAGAGCATAACGTTAACGATAATTTTATTATTGAAGATTTAAACCTCCATTACGGAGAAGGCTTTGCAGATTTCCACAACGAACTCATGCAACGATTCCAAGATGAAACCAAAGGGTTAATACTGTTTCATGGCGAGCCGGGCACAGGGAAAACCTATTACATTCGCCACCTGCTTCGGACTATGGCAGAAAATAACAAAAAGGTGATTTATATGGCGCCCGGCATGGTTGAAAACCTGCTTGACCCTGCTTTCCTCACCTTTTTATCCAAAGAAGTTGGTTCTACTGGAAATTTTATGAAGGAATAGATTTTTCATTACCTTTGTAGGATGAAAGAAGATATATTAAAAGCATTAGAAAAAATACTTCTCCCATTAAG
>CAINEZ010000049.1 GCA_903847905.1 uncultured Bacteroidota bacterium | reverse complement strand
TTAATATTGCTTTTGTTTTTTCTTTGAATTTGTCGGCAAAAGAAGATACGTTGCATTATAATTATTTTGGGAAGATTAGTATTTTGTACGAAAAACAACCTTTTAAAAATGTTGTATTATTTTTTTCAGATTTAGAAGGATTTAAAAGCGAAACGAAAACTTTAGCAAAAAGTTTTATTAAAGAAAATAATTTAGTTGTATGCGTTGATTTAAAAAATTATTTAAAAATAGAAAAAAACAGATACCAGAAATGTTTTTATCCTCCCGGTGATCTTGAAGGTTTGAGCAAATATATTCAAAAGAAATATAATTTTAAAACATATGTATTGCCCATAATTGTTGGGCTTAATGAGGGAGGAACTTTGGCATATTCTTCTCTCGTTCAGTCACCTGAAAATACTTTTATGGCAGCAATAAGTATAAATTTTTCTCCTCAAATTATTCTTGGCAAAGCATTATGCAAATTATTCGGATTGAATTACAACATTAAGAAATCAAATAATCATATTTTACTTCCATGTTCAAAAATGACTGGGGAATGGTTTGTTGTGCAATGTGATTCCAAAAATAATATAGATACAATAAAAACTTTTGTGAAAAAGACAGACAAGGGAGAAATTATTCAACTCAAAAAAACAAATAAAGATTTTTATACCTCGTCAACATGGAATTTGGCTATTGAAGAAATTTTCAACAAAATAAATATTAAAAATCTTCCTTTACCGAAAGTTGGTAATTCTGAAATAGATGATTTGCCTCTAACAGAAGTTAAGTCAATTAAAAATAATTCAAATATTTTATCCGTTATGATTTCCGGTGATGGTGGCTGGAGCGGATTAGATGTTGGCGTAAGCGAATTGCTTTCAAACGAAGGAATACCTGTTGTCGGCTTAAATACTTTAAAATACTTTTGGGATAAGAAAACTCCAGAACAATCTTCAAAAGATTTGAAAAATATTTTGCTTTTTTATCTTGACAAATGGAAAAAAGAAAAGATTTTATTAGTAGGATATTCCTTTGGAGCCGAAGTATTGCCCTTTATGGTTAACGGGTTACCTGATAATTTGAAATCGAGAATTAAATTGGTTGTTTTAATTGGTCCATCAAAAAATGCAGATTTTGAATTTCATTTTACAAGTTGGTTAAATGTGTCAACTGACTATGAATACCCTGTTTTACCTCAAGTTCAAAAATTCAAGGAATTAAAAACGCTTTGTATTTATAGCAAAGATGACAGTGAAGATTTATGCAGCTGCCTTGATAAATCAAAAAATACAGTTGTAGCTTTTGAAGGAGGACACCATTTTGATAGTAATTATAAATTGCTTGTTGAAGAAATTTTAAAAGCGCTAAAATAGTTTTTTGGTGATAGCTATATTTCAATTTGTGTTTAACCTTATGACTTCATTGTTATTGAAAGGCGATCAATAATATCATTTATAGACAGATCAGTATGATTATTGTTTATTATTTGTCAGTTTATGAATTTTGCTGACTTTTGTTTACTGTTTGCATCAGAATTAATCGGAGTGATGTGTCCTTAGTAATATATTTCCATGCCCAATCAATAAAAATTATTAATTTATTTCTTACACTAAGAATTAACATTAAGTGCAGGAACATCCATATTAACCATGCAAAGCGGCCTTTAAATTTTAAAATTGGAAAATCAACAACTGCCTTATTATTTCCTATTGTAGCCATAGTACCTAAATCAATGTATTCAAATTCAATCAAAGGTTTATTTAATTCTATTGCTTTCATGTTTTTCGCCAGACGCTTTGCCTGCTTAATTGCGACATTTGCAACTTGCGGGTGTCCATGTGGGTATTTGTGTGTTTCCATAAGTGCAATATCTCCAATTGCATAAATATTTTCAAAGCCGTTTACTTTGTTATTTCGATTTACTTTTATTCTGTTTTCATGTGAAAGTGAGGTTTCAGGAATCCCATCTATCTTGTTTCCAATTACACCAGCTACCCAAATAACAGTGTTTGTTTTTATTTCTTTACCGTTGCTTAATACTGCTGTCTTTCCATTATATTTAATAACGAATGCTTCAGTAATTATTGTCACCCCCATTTCAATAAGGTATTTCATTGAGGCGATTTTTGCAGTATTACTCATATTATTTAAAGTACTTTTAGTTCCTTCAACTAAAATGATATTAAATTTTGAAAAATCAATGCCACGATAATCTTTTGATAAAATATTTTTCTTGATTTCCGCAAAAGCACCGGCTAATTCAACACCGGTGGGACCAGCACCTACAATTACTAAATTTAGAAATTCCTCTTTTTCTTGTTCATTAATAATAGAAATAACATGTTCAAATGTTTGCAGAATGTGATTACGAATTGTAATTGCATCATAAGTTGTTTTCAAGGTCAATGAATTTTCCTCTGCTTCAGTATTACCAAAGAAATTTGTTTTACAACCCATTGCTATTACTAAATAGTCGAATTCGAAATTTCCAATGCTTGTCTTAACTTGATTTTCACTTCTATCAATTGCTGTTACTTCAGCCATTCTGATTTGAACATTCTTTTTATTTTTAAATATACTTCTTAACGGAAAAGAAATACTCGAAGGTTCAATTTGTGAAGTTGCAACTTGATAAAAGAGTGACTGAAATTGATGATGATTTAATTTATCAATTAAAAGAATGTCAAATAAATTTTCATCTAATTTTCTTATAAGTTGAATACCGGCAAAACCACCACCAATAACTATTACCTTTTTTTTAGTTATTGTTTTTTCTTTTAC
>CAINEZ010000048.1 GCA_903847905.1 uncultured Bacteroidota bacterium | reverse complement strand
GGAACAAACTGGACAACACAAACAAGCGGAACTACTAATGATTTAATGTCAGTCTATTTTACCGTTGCAAATACGGGTTGCACTGTTGGCTATGGTGGAACAATTTTAAAAACAATTGATGGTGGAACAAACTGGACAACGCAAACAAGCGGAATAGGTGTTGATTTATATTCAGTCTATTTTACTGTTGCCAATACAGGTTATGCTGTTGGCGATATGGGGACAATTCTAAAAACAATCAATGGTGGAACAAACTGGACTGTACAAACAAACGGAACAACTAATTGTTTATTTTCAGTTTATTTCCCCGATGCTAATACGGGTTATTTTGTTGGGATATATGCGGATTATAGTAGTAATAGTGATATTTTCAAACTTTCTATACCAAGCTCATATTCATGGTCTCCGGCAAATGGTTTAAGTGCGTCAAATATTGCAAATCCAATGGCAAGACCAACAATAACTACAAAATATATTCTTTCAACAAATGCAAACGGATGTATAGCAACAGATAGTGTTACCGTTTATATAAACCCATTAACAATAAATGGTACAGACGCATCTATTACTTGTGGCGATATTGCAACGCTAAACACGAATACAAATTATACAGGAACAGGTACGCTTACTTATTCATGGTTACCTGTTACAGGGCTTAATAATGCAAGCGATGCAAATCCTCTTTCTTCAGTTACATCAAATCAAGCATACTGTGTTTCCGTTACAACATCCAATGGTTGTATAGCAACAGATAGTGTTTTTGTATTTCTTAATCCTCTGAATAACCCTGATATTTGTATGGTGGGCATTGATAGCGCCAGCAATAAAAATCTTATTGTTTGGGAAAAACCAGTAAACGAGCCAATAGATTCGTTTTTTATTTACAAGGAGTCTAACGTTTCAGGCGTTTATAATAAAATTGGAGAAGTTGCTTATAATAATCTTAGTGTTTTTATTGATACAAACTCAAATCCGCAAATTAAATCATCAAGTTATAAAATCTCAATTTTAGATTCCTGTGGCATCGAAACCTCTCTTAGTTCATTGCATAAAACGATGCACCTTAATATTAATCAGGGCATGGGTAATACATGGAATTTAATCTGGAACGATTATGAAGGTTTTACAGTTTCATCTTACAATATTTACAGAGGCACAAGTCCAGATACTCTATCGCTTATTAATACAACCACAGCGGGCAATACATCTTTTTCCGATTTAGCAGCGCCTTCTGGATATGTATATTATCAGGTAGAGGTTGTATGCCCTGTTGTTTGTGATCCGTCAAAATCAATTAATAGCTACAATACATCAAAATCAAATATTGCAAGCAATAACCCAACATGGGGTATTGAACAGATAACTAAAGCATCTGATATATTTCATATTTATCCTAACCCAGCCAATGACCATATTACAATTGATTACGGAAGTAATTATTCAACAATGAGAGGTTATACGCTTAAAATAACCAATACTCTTGGGCAGACTGTTTTTACAAGCCCAATCAACCAAGCCCAATCGGTTGTTGACTTATCAACTTTGAGTGGAAACGGAATTTATTTTGTTCACTTAATTGATGCAAATAGCAACACGATTGATATTAGAAAAATTGTTTTACAATAAAAACAAAACAAGGAAAAGCATTGCATTTTGTTTTTATTATTTTAATCTTTAAATAAAAAAACCATTTGCAATAAGTTGTAATTATTTCAGGATTTTCAATTCTCTTAATATTGCTTTTGTTATTTCAATACGGGCAATAGGAAAGCTTTGCTGATCTGGATTTTTGGTTTCAATGTTTAAAGCAAAATAATAAACATTATTGTTTTTTTCAATCCAACCAATATACCAGCCTAAGTTTAAACTATCCTGAACACCCCAACCGGTTTTGCCTCTTAGCTTATAGTAAACCGAATCTTCCTGAAGCATGATATTCTTAACAATATTCTGTGATCTGGCGGAAAAAGGAAGTTTGTTGTTATATAATTTTATCAGAAATTCTATTTGTTCTTCCTGCGAAATGCGCAGTTTACCTGTTAACCAGAATTTGTCAATCCCTCCCGATATATCCTTATTTCCATAATTAACAAGGTTAATATAATTTTTCATTTTTTCTTCTCCCACTCTCCTTGCAAGTTCTTGGTAATACCATACGGTAGAATTTTTAAAAGCGGTTTTCATATCCTGAGTTTTATTCCATTCAGGGTTAGTTCTTGCCACGCTATCCCATTTTATTTTAAAGTTCTCATCTTTGATAACACCTGCTTCCAGCCCTACAAGCGAATTAAATATTTTAAAAGTAGATGCAGGGATGAAACGTTGTTTGCATCTTGCTTCATTGATCTCGAAAATTGAAGAATCTTTTGTGCTGTAAAGGATAAAAGACCCATCCACATTATACTTATCAAAATATTTAAAATAGTTAGGAGCCTGAGCTATTACAGAAAATGCCTGAAGTAAGAAAGGAATAATGAAAATAATAATGGTTTTGTTTTTTCTAAAGAAAAGCCACGAGGTAAATTTTTTTTTCATAAATAATAAATTTAAAAGAAATTATTGTTATGTAAAGAGCCATATAACATATAGATTGCTTTTCTGCATGTGCGGAAAAGCAATCTTAAACAATATATTAGGATTGATATAAACTATTTTGGTTGCTGATCTTTGCAATATTTGTTAATCATTTCTTCTGCTTTTGTGCTGCCTAGTTCTTTTGCTTTGTTAAAGTCGGCGCAGGCTTCTGTTTTCATTTTTAATGCGACTTCAACAATACCACGGTATAAAAAGCCAGCATTATCGTTTGGTCTCAACTCAATAACTTTTGAATAGTCAGCTTTGGCATCTTCGTATTTCTTTTGTCCTAATTTGATTTGAGCCCTATTATTAAGTGCCAGAATATAGTCGGGTTTCAGTTCTATAGCTTTGTTATAATCTGAAATAGCGCCTATGGTATCTTTTTCATTAAGTTTTGCTTTGCCTCTTAAATTGTATGCTTCATAATAGTCGGCTTTGTTGTCGATAGCGAGTTTAAAATCTTCGATAGATCCTTTATAATTTTTACTTCCAAATTTTATTTTACCTCTTTCAAAATAACCCTTTTCGGAGGTTGGTTTCAACTGAATTACCATATTATAATCAGAAATAGCTCCTGCTGTATCCTTAAGGTCAAGTTTTGTCTGGGCTCTACCGGAATAAAAATCGACATTGTCATTTTTGTTTTTTATTGCGTTGTCAAAGTCTGCTAAAGCGCCTTGGTTATCTTTAGTCCCATATCTTTTGCATAAAGCTCTATAATAATAAGAAACCGCCATATTTGAAGCGACATCTGATTTTTTTCCGATGGCTTTATCAAAGCTGGCAATAGCATTTGTGTAATCTTTGTTTTTGTACTTGGCAAGACCATTTTCGTAGTAAGTTTTAAAACTGGTAGTATCCTGCGCAAAAACGCCTGTAATAAAGGCGAAGCAAGCAAGTGTAACAACAAATTTATTTAAGAACATAGGTTTCATAAAATACAAGGGTTTAAGGGTTAGATTTATTTGAAACGACAAAATTGTAAAAATTGTATCAATTACCAAATAAATTGGTAAAATTTTTAACAAATATTAAAATCATATTTTACTCTATTAACTATTTTCAATTCTTTTTTGTAAAGCGAACATCTCATCCCTCAACCGCGATGCTTCAATAAAATCAAGTTCTTTTGAAGCTTTTTCCATTTCACGCCTTAGTTTGGATAATGCTTTTTGTAACTGTTCTTTTGTCATATATTGCACAACGGGTTCAGCAGCTATATCAAAAGATTCTTTTTCTATGTATGCTTTGGGCGATTTTCCTTTTACATCCATAACTGATGTTTGTCCGATAATTGATTCGTTTGATTTAAAAATTTGTGTAGGTGTGATATTATTTTTTTCGTTGTGTTTTAATTGCTTTTCCCTGCGTCTTGTGGTTTCTTCCATTGTTTTCCTCATAGATTCAGTTATTTTATCTGCATAAAAAATAACCTTGCTGTTAATGTTTCTTGCAGCACGACCTGCCGTTTGCGTAAGAGATTTTTCAGAACGTAAAAATCCTTCTTTATCTGCATCAAGGATAGCGACAAGCGAAACCTCAGGCAGGTCAAGACCTTCACGAATTAAATTAACTCCTATTAATACATCAAAAACGCCAAGTCTCAAATCTCTAAGAATTTCAACTCTTTCCAAAGTAGCAACATCAGAGTGAATATATCGACAGCGGATGTCGAGCTTCGTAAGATATTTTGCCAGTTCTTCCGCCATACGTTTTGTGAGCGTTGTTACAAGTACCCTTTCATTTACTGAAACGCGCAGTTCTATTTCGTCGAGCAAATCGTCAATCTGGTTCTGGCATGGACGCACTTCAATCACAGGATCAAGAAGCCCCGTAGGTCTTATCAGCTGTTCAACCAGGATACCTTCCGATTTCTGCATTTCATAATCGGAGGGAGTAGCGCTTACAAAAATTACCTGGTTCATCATGGCTTCAAACTCATCAAATTTCAGAGGTCTGTTGTCCATGGCAGATGGGAGACGGAACCCATATTCAACAAGCGTTTGCTTGCGCGATCTGTCGCCCCCGAACATACCCTTAACCTGCGGAACAGATACATGGCTTTCATCAATTACCAGCAAATAATCATCAGGGAAATAATCAATAAGACAGAAAGGGCGGGAACCTGGTTTTCGTCCATCAAAATACCTGGAATAATTTTCAATACCCGAACAATAACCAAGTTCAAGCATCATTTCAATATCATAAGAAACACGATCTTCAAGACGTTTTGCTTCCATCTCTTTGCCTGTTTCACGGAAATAAGCTGCCTGTTTATAAAGATCATCCTGAATATCATGTATAGCCGCCTTCATTTTATCCTGGGAAGTAACAAAAATATTTGCAGGATAAATCGAAATGCCTGAATGTTCTTCTATCTTATATCCATCATCAGGATTAAAAGATTCTAAAGTTTCTATCTCATCTCCCAGAAAACAAATGCGGTAGGCGAAATCTGCATAAGCGGGAAATACATCAACAGTATCTCCTTTTACGCGGAAATGCCCCCTGCTGAAATTCAGTTCATCCCTGGAGTATAGGGAATTGACAAGATCGTGAAGAAATTTATTTCGGCTTATCATATCTCCTTTATTGATTCGGATAACATTTGATGCAAAATCATCAGGGTTGCCAATTCCATAAATGCAAGAAACGCTTGATACAACAATAATATCACGACGTCCGGATAAAAGAGAAGAAGAAGCGCTTAATCTTAGTTTTTCAATTTCATCGTTTATAGAAAGATCTTTTTCTCTATAAGTATTCGTTGCAGGCAGATATGCTTCGGGCTGGTAATAGTCGTAGTAGGAAACAAAATATTCAACTGCATTTTTCGGGAAAAATTGTTTAAACTCCCCATAAAGCTGAGCAGCCAGTGTTTTATTATGGCTCAAAACAAGTGTTGGAAGTTTTACATTCTGAATAACATTAGCGATTGTAAAAGTTTTGCCTGAGCCTGTAACACCAAGAAGCGTTTGAGCAAAATCACCTCTTTTGATACCTTCAACAAGTTGCTTAATTGCATCAGGCTGATCGCCGGTAGGCTGAAATTCGGATGTGAGTTCAAATTCAGCCATGCTTATTTTTTATTATCAAATTTCAAATAACATTTTACAGGATAATGATCCGACATTTCTTCTTCTACAGTTTCAAAATTATATGCTGTGAAACTTTTGCTGTGAAAGATATAATCTATTCTGAAAGAAGGGAACACACCTGCGTAAGTCAGCCCGATACCATTACCACTTTCAATAAAAGCATCAGTTAATTCAGACGCTATTGTATGGTAGGCATAAGAAGTGGGAGTGTCGTTAAAATCGCCGCAAAGAATAACCGGATACGGGCATCTGGCAATATGCTCTGCGACCAATCTGGCTTGCGGGGCACGAATAATAAATGCTTTTTTTAACCTGCTGATAATTCTTTCGGAATTCGATTTAAAAGCAATATTTTTTTCAATATTGTTCGCAACACGCTCAGCAAACATATAATCCTCGGATTTCATGCGGATAGATTCAAGGTGAACATTATAAATCCTGACAATTTCGTTGTTTATTTTAATATCTGTATAAATACAAATATTTCCTGACACTGTATTGAACTCTATTCTCCCTGTGTCAATAATCGGATATTTTGTATAAGTAGCGATGCCAAAGAAGTTAATATTTCTTGAATTTTCAGTAAAAACAATATGTCGATTTTTTGCATTCAGAATATCTTTTAAAGTATCAGTAGTTTTGAAATCCCCTGTTATATCCTGCACATATTCCTGGAAGCACAGTATGTCCGGCTGTTCCTTAGTAAGGAAATTGAATATTTTATTCCGCATTGTACAATTGTATTCCCAGTGTTTTCCATAGTTATATATGTCGAAGTTCCTCACATTGAATGATACTAATTTGATTGAATTAGAAAGCTCTTTTGTATCGTATTTTTTACTGGACTGAACAAGTTTAAATAAATTATTTATTCCAGCTAAAATAATAATAGCTAAAATTAAAGCATATTTCCTTTTAAAAATGAGCCAAAAAAGCAGGAAAAAAATATTTACAAGAAAAAAAGCAGGGTAAGCAATACCAAAGAAAGCAATAATCCAGAATTTTTCAGGACTTATATATGCTGCAAGATAAGAAAGTATAATAGATACGGTAAAAATGACATTGAAAAACAACACCACTTTCATTATAAAAGAATTTTTTCTGGCAGCTTTATGTTTTTTACTTTTCATTTAATACTATGTAATGATTACAATATTACAAAAAAAATAAGTTTGAAGATTTTTAAAATATCCTATTCATTAAAATAATTACTATTTTTGAACTGTTTTACCAATGAAGAAATTTTTCTCCATATTATTTCTACTTATTTTTCTGTTCAACCTTGCAGGATATTTCATGGTTTTTAAAATGATGCAATATTCTATTCGGCAGGAAATGAAATCTTATATCAGTAAAAATAATTACGAAAAAG
>CAINEZ010000047.1 GCA_903847905.1 uncultured Bacteroidota bacterium | reverse complement strand
GTATGGAAATCAAAAAGGTGTATTGTTATGAAACGCTCTATGGCTGTGGGTTATGCAGGTGTTGAAAATCCTCTTTTCTATAAAGAAAATGCAGCCATGCTTTATGGTGACGCTAAAGAGAGTGTTGATAAAATTAATAATCTTCTGAAGTGATTTTCAGTAATGTTGTTTATTATTAGCATATTACAGTAATTATTGCTACAGATTCACAGATTTTTACCGAATTATTGATAAAGAAGCCGTCTTAAAATAATAAGAACGGCTTTTTTAAGGTCAGTAAAATGGCATTATTATACTATACTGCAAACGGGATAAATTTATACTTGCCTTGGCGCCTGCCTACTGGCAAGACGGGCAAACCAAAAACAACCGACTGATTTTAATACCTGTTCAAACAGTTTAAATCTTCAAAAGCAATTTTTAATCTTTCTACAATAGCTTTTTCACCATCGCGAAGCCATGCACGAGGGTCGTAATATTTTTTATTCGGTTTATCCTCACCTTCCGGATTGCCTATCTGACCTTGCAGGTAGCCTTCGTTTTTCTTGTAAAACTTCATTACACCGCTCCAGTATGCCCATTGAGTGTCGGTGTCAATGTTCATTTTGATAACACCATAGGAAATAGCCTCTCTGATTTCTTCCTTAGCCGAGCCCGAACCACCATGAAATACAAGGTTTACAGGTTTTGCATGAGTGTTGAACTTTTTTTGAATATAATCCTGCGAGTTTTTTAATATTTTTGGTTGCAAATGAACATTGCCCGGTTTATAAACTCCGTGCACATTTCCGAACGATGCAGCAATGGTGAAATTAGGACTGATATTTAAAAGTTCTTTATACGCATAAGCAACATGTTCAGGTTGAGTGTAAAGGCGTGCATTATCAACCCCTGTGTTGTCAACGCCATCTTCTTCACCGCCTGTAACGCCAAGTTCTATTTCTAGCGTCATACCTATTTTGCTCATCCTGCTAAGATATCTTTTACAAATCTCAATATTTTCCTCAAGCGTTTCTTCGGAAAGATCGAGCATATGTGAACTGTATAAGGGCTTACCGTGTTTTTTAAAATAAATTTCTCCGGCATCAAGCAGTCCGTCAATCCATGGAAGCAATTTTTTTGCTGCATGGTCGGTGTGAATAATTACCGGAATACCATATAATCCGGCAACTCTGTGAATATGTTCGGCTCCTGATATTGAGCCGGCGATAGCGCCTTTTTCATTTTCGTTCGAAACGGATTTGCCTGCATAGAACAACGCTCCACCATTCGAAAACTGAATGATAACAGGAGAATTGACAGCTTTGGCAGCTTCCATAACTGCGTTAACAGAATTCGTTCCTACAACATTTACGGCAGGAAGTGCGAATTCATTTTCTCTTGCAATGCGGAAAATTTCCTGAAGTTCTTTTCCGGCAATGGCTCCCGGAGCTATTTTATCTGATATTTTTTCTGACATAGTTTAATTTTTAAGTATTTTTTTCAAAAGTAGATAAATCATTTTTTATTCTGTATAATTAATTTGAAATTTTTATTAAAATATT
>CAINEZ010000046.1 GCA_903847905.1 uncultured Bacteroidota bacterium | reverse complement strand
CAATAAAATCATGGCTGACAGAATTTTTGCAAACTTAGAAATTGACCTGAGTTGCAAAAAAATAAGAAGGGTTTATCGGGACGCTATATGGTTAGGTAAAATTGCGTGTTGAAATGCATTAAAAAATTAACGAACTATTGATTTATTAAAATTCAAGTAAATTTGTCTTTGAATAATTTTAAATGTGCAAAATTATATATAATTCATAATATATGTTGAAAAATAAGATAATACCAATAATTATGTTTAACCTGATACTTTTTTCAAGCAGCTGCAATTCGCAGGATAAACCTGATAAACTTAAATCAGGTGATCGTAAACCTGCTGTGGCAGGACAGTTCTACCCTTCCGACACAGCCAAACTGAGATCCATGCTAAAAGAAATGTTTGCTAAAGCTACACCAAAATCAGTAAATAATGTTTTTGCCGTTATTTGCCCTCATGCGGGTTATGTGTATTCGGGGATTGTTGCAGCATCTTCCTATAATCAGGTTGATCCGAACAAAGAATTCAAAACAATTTTTGTAATTGGCGCCAGCCATCATTTCATGTTTGACGGAGCTTCAATATATAATAAAGGGAATTTTATTACCCCTTTAGGCACTGTTGAGGTTGATACCGCACTTGCGAATAAAATTGTGAATAGTGATAAGGTATTTCAATGCAATCCCGATTATCATAATCCCGATCATTGCATTGAAGTCCAGCTTCCTTTTCTGCAATATTATTTGAAAAAGAAATTTAAAATCGTGCCTATTCTTCTCGGGACAGGTGATATTACTTTATGCAAAAAAATTGCCGCAGGATTGAAACAATATATGAATGATGAAAATTTATTTGTGATAAGTTCCGATTTCTCTCATTACCCTTCATATATTGATGCTGTATCCAATGATAAAAATACTGCCAATGCAATTATTAAAAATGATCCTGCCGAACTTATTAAAGTTATTAATTCAAATGCTGGCAAAAAAATCCCTTTACTTGAAACCAGCCTGTGTGGCTTCGATGCGGTGGTTTCATTTCTGTACATGACTGAAAAAATAAAAGATGTTAAAGTAAAAGAAATTAAATATAGTAATTCGGGAGATGTAACTAAAGACAGTTCTTCGGTTGTGGGATATTGGTCACTGGCATTTTGCAATGACGACAAAACCAAGTCGGGAAATGATGAAGCAGAGTTTTTATTGACAGAAAAAGATAAAACAGATTTATTAAAGATAGCTCGAAATACCTTAAATACATACATTAAAGATGGGACAAAACCAGTAATCAATACTTCAGATTTTTCTTCCACAATAAAACAAAATTGTGGAGCTTTTGTTACACTGAAGATCAATGGTGAATTACGGGGATGTATCGGAAAGTTCATGCCCGACAAGCCTTTATACCAAATAATACAGGATATGGCTGTTTCATCTTCTACAGAAGATTACCGTTTTAACCGTGTAACAAAAGATGAATTAAATAAGATCACTATTGAAATATCTGTGTTATCTCCTTTAAAAAAGATCAGTTCTCCTGATGAAATTATACTTGGTAAGCATGGGATTTATATGATCAGTGGAGGTGCCTCAGGCACTTTCCTGCCACAGGTAGCTACAGAAACAGGCTGGACAAAAGAACAATTCCTTGGTCACTGCGCTCAGGATAAAGCAGGGATAGGCTGGGACGGATGGAAAAAAGCAGAACTTTATGTTTATACTGCGATTGTGTTTAGTGAAAAAAAATGAAATTAATAGAAACTGGAAATTAATAGAGACTAAATTGATATTGGGATATTAGTTGATATTAAAAAAATAAATTGAAATTAAACCAGAAATATTTTTTCAAAATCCTAATAGAATAAAAAAGAATTTTTATCTTTGAAAACTATTGAAACAGTTATCATAAACAATCCTGAATTCCGCAGTTGCGGGATGGGATGAAACCTTACACTGAATTTAACTTTTTTGTTTTTTTAATAAACTACTAAAAACACACAGATGAAAAAAATTCTATTAACTTTAGTAATTGCCATAATGAGTATGTACCTTTATGGACAAACATTTAAACCTGACTCGACGAAAAAAAATTTCAATAATGCCATTACCATTGACGCTACCGGTTTATTACAACAATTTTTCAACCTCAGTAATAATGGACCTTATTATTATCCTTATATGATAAGTTACAATAGGATTTTTAAAAAAAATAATGCGATAAGATTAGGTGCCAGTCTAAATTTTGATAATAAAAAAAATAAGGATGTAAAACCTTATTTTAATGTGTATAATTATGACACTATAAATTCTTTTGACACTCTTGATAGTCGCATTACAACTAATAACTTTACAGTCGGGTTAGGATATGCACATTTCTATCCTCTTTCAAAAAGATGGACATTTTACTTTGGCATTGATATCATGGTAAGCTATCTATATGATTTTGATTTACAAGACCATTCGATTACTGCATATGTATCAACACAAAATACTACAATAACTAATACATATAGTTTGTCTCCATTGTTAGGTGTATTTTATAAATTGAATTCCCGACTTAGTTTGGGTACAGAAACTAGCTATAATATAAATTACATTGAATCTAAAGTTACAAAGACTTATTATTCATCATTACCAAATTATATAGGTTTTGATAACCAAAAATCAAAAAATACTGGTTTTAATTCGCAATTTAATTTACCTGTTACTATTAATTTCAGAATACAATTTTAAGCACTAAATACTATTCTTTTATTAACCTTGTCGTTTCTGTCTTTTCGGCATTATTTAACTTTAGAATATAAATTCCTTTTGCGAGTCCGCTAATATCAAGTTCTGTTTTTTCATGCTGCAATGATTGTTGTAGGATTTTTTGTCCCCGGATATTATAAATTGAAATTATATTTTTTTGAATAGCATGTGGTCTTTGTAACTCAATGGTAATTTTATTATTTGCAGGATTTGGATAAACCATAATATTACTTTCATTATTATTTATTTCTTCTATAGCCAATTCGGATAATGGAAGTTTCCAGACTCCACTATAAGTTCCCGCAAAAATGTAGCTATCGCTTATAGCTAATGAGAATACTTTAGTATTTGCAGGCAACCCATAATTTACTGCAGTCCAGAGCCCCCCATTATTTGAAGACAAAAACACACCATCATTGGTACCTGCAAAAATATTGTTCCCGTTTATGGCTAATGCATTTACAACAGTATCTGTTAAACCAGTATTCACCGTGTTCCAACTGCTTCCATTGTTTGAAGACAAATACATGCCGCCCCCATAAGTACCTGCAAAAATTTCATTTCCGCTTATAGCTAATGATACCAATTTAGTATTTGTTAAACCTGTATTTACTGCAACCCAATTGCTTCCATTGTTTGAAGACAAATACACGCCGCTATCATAAATACCTGCAAAAATATCATTCCCGCTTATGGCAAATGATGAAACATAAATAGGATTTATTAAACCATTATTCACAGCAGTCCAAAGTTCCCCATTATTTGAAGATAAAAATACACCGCAATAAAAAATTCCCGCAAAAATATTATTCCCGCTTATGGCTAATGATAGTACTTGAGTATTTGTCAAACCCGTATTTACCTCAGACCAACTGCTACCATTGTTTGAAGATAAAAATATACCCAAATTTGTCCCCGCAAAAATGTTGCCTCCGCTTATGACTAATGATAAAACTTCAATATCTGATGTTAACCCCGAATCCACTTCAGTCCAGCTGTTTCCAAAGTTTGAGGAAAAAAACACGCCACTACTAAAAGTCCCCGCAAAAATGTTGCTACCACTTATGGCTAAAGACGAAACGCGGGAACTATTAAGATTTGTTTTTTGCCACTGTGCATTACAGTTTAAAGTTAATAGCGAAAAGTTAAATGTTGAAACTACCGCGAGAATAATAAAAAATCTTTTCATGGTTTGATTCCCCTTATTATAGTTATAAATAGACTTATTCCAAAATTAAATTACAAATTTAAAATGCGTTATTGATACTTTAAAAATACTTGAAAATTGATTATTGAGCATTGAACATTAAACATTGAACATTGAGCATTAATATTCAATATACAATTCTCAATTTTTTTTTATAGAATTATTCTTTTACAATTACCCACTCTTTATAAGTGTTGTTTAATACAATTTTTAAAATAAATTCTCCTATAGCTACTGAAGAAAGATTTAAAATGTTTGTTGAATTAATATTTTCATTTCTAAAGATTACCCTTCCCTGCATATCGGCAACATATATAAATCCTTTACTGCCTATTGCAAAATTTGTAATATCAATTTTTAGTTCCCCTTTTGTGGGATTTGGATAAACCGTAATTTTTTGCTCGCCCAGCATGGCTTCGTATTGTTGCTGTTGGGTAATGGTTTGGTTTGTGGCTGCAATAGCTGCGCTATCTGTTATATTTGCCGTGCTGTTACTGTCTGTTGCAACTGTATCTTTAGTTGTTTTAAATGGTATAAACTCCCGCTTTACACGATTCCCATTATTATCGTAGCTGTACGCAAAATGTGGCGTTTGCGGTTTTGCTACTAAACCAGCTAAAAGCATTAATAATATAATTATTATTATTTTCATTTTATTTAATATT
>CAINEZ010000045.1 GCA_903847905.1 uncultured Bacteroidota bacterium | reverse complement strand
CTTATCTGGGTGCCGTTCTTGGAAAGTATAGAAAGGAAGTAATTAAATATTTCGTACGTTGTGTAAACATCTGACAAAGCCCTGTGTTTATCTTTGGTTTGTATACCGAGACTTTTTTTATTACATGGATACTATAACAGGTACGCTATCGTTTATAAGGGCGTATTACCCGAAAGTGAATTAATCATGGAAGAATAATTATACTTGAACGAAAGATTTTTCATATAGGCAAATAATTCATCCGTTTTATCAAAATATGTTGAAAGAGAGAAAGAAATCTATTGCGCCAATTTATCCATTTGCTGAATAAATTCGTCTCTGTTGCGGCGCGAAAGAGTCATCAGAGAACCATCGTTCATTTCTACCATTCCTCCATCGGTTCGTATAAATCTTTTTACATGAAGCAAATTAATAAGATGAGAATTATGCGCCCTGTAAAAGATATCATTAGGTAAAATATTTTGAAATTCTTTCAGATTTTTTGAAGCTAATATCTTTTTGTTATTAGTTAAAAATATATTGGAATAACTGCCATCTGCTTCTATTCTTATAATATCTGTGGTATTCACATATTCCAATCCATCTGCTGTGTTTATTGCAATTTTTTTATGTAAAGCGGAAATATTTTGAAGATCAGGAATTTCTTTAATCAATGGCGGAAATATTGATTTTTGGATTTGTTCTTGCGCTTTTTTTACAGCGGTAAGCAATTCATCAATGCCAACCGGTTTTAAAATATAATCAATAGCGCTGGCTTTGATAGCCTTGATAGCATAATTGTTATATGCTGTAGTAAATATTACTGCAAATTTTCTATCGGGAATACTTTCCAGCACATCAAAACCGGTACCATGCGGCATTTCAATATCAAGAAAAACGATATCGGGTTTTTTATTCTGTATTTCCTTGATAGCTTCAATTACGGAAAACGCTTTTCCAACAATAGTTATGTCGGAACAGTATTCATTTAGCATAAGTTCGAGCGAGTGGACAGCATCCTTTTCGTCGTCAACAATTACTATTTTCATCTGTATTGATTTTCGATTTATCTGTACAAATGTAAAAAATATTTAGAAAAGAAATTTTATTTTATCAGCGGAATTGTAATTTCCACCTTAGTGCCCGCGGCATTACCTGAATCATCCTTTAAATCAATATAATTTATTAGCATTTGTATATTATTTAAAGTGTTTATCAGTTTTAGCCTATCGCCTGTTATCTTGGTTCCGCGCGATTCATGTGTTTGGGTTTTTTTACTTTTAATTTCTGCTGCTTTTTCTCTTCCTATTCCATTATCTGTAATGGTGCACACTATAATGTTTTCTTTTAAGCGTAAGTCGACCGATAAAATTCCGTTTTCTTCCTTATGCATAAGCCCATGCCATATGGCATTCTCAACATAAGGCTGAATTAGCAAAGGTGGTATTTTATATAAATCGGTATCTAACTTTTCATCAACAGTAATGGTATATTCAAATTTTTCCTTAAACCTCATCGCTTCAAGTTCAATATACAAATTCAATGCATTTAGTTCGTCTTTTAATGGTATTAGCTGATGCTGTGAATTGTCGAGGATAATCCGCATAAGACTAGCAAACTTTGAAAGATATTTATTCGATGATGTCCTGTCATTTTTTAAAATATAATATTGGATAGAGTTAAGGGAGTTAAAAATAAAATGCGGATTCATTTGTTGTCCCAGTGCTTGCTGCATGTATTTATTCAGTTTTAAACGCAAAGTATTTCTTTTTTTTATAGCTTTTATTCTAAAGTAAAAAAATAATCGCGCTAATGCAAGAATAAACATTATGCAGATACTTACAAACCACCATGTTTTCCAGAAAGGAGGATTTATTATAAATGTAATTACTGCGGGAACTTTACTACATACTCCATCTTTATTTATTGCATATACTTCAAATTTATATTCACCATCGGGTAGTAAAGAATATAATATCTTTACGTTTTTTGTAAATACCCATCCGTCATTTACGCCCGATAATTTATATTTATACATTACATTGCCGGCTGTTCTGTATGTTAAACCAACAAATCCAATCTCAATAAAATTCTTGTTGAATGGCAAAGTATAGTTATCTTGTATGGTAGTATCTCTGTCCTTAATTTTCAGGCTTGTAATGAATACAATTGGTGGTGTTTTATTTGTTGTAACTTTTTTACTATTAAAAACACATAGCCCTTCGTTTGTTGCTACATAAACAATACCATTCAATACATAAACACTATTCACTTCATTGGAGTATAATCCATCAGCCTGAGTGAATCCTTCTATAGTATATGATTGCTTGTTTTTTTTTGATATTGTAATTTTATTAAGTCCGTTACTACTTGATGCCCAAATAATATTATTATCAATAAATAAATGTTTTATGTGATTGCTTAACAAACCGTCTTTCTGGAGTAATTGTTTTACAGAGTCGCCTTTCATTATCAAAATACCAGATCCTTTGGTTGCAAGCCAGAAGTTGTTATCATAAGCGCATTTCCTGATAAAAGTAATCCTGTTTTTCAGTAAAGGATTTTTATTTCCATAATAAATATACTTTCCATTAATAAACTTATAAAGCCCGTCGCTACTTCCAATCCAAAAACTATTCTCTTTATCCTCTTGCATGCAAAATACGCGAAAAAAATAACTTTTTGTATCATACCGATATATTTGGTTTTGGCATATTTTAAATATACCCCCATTTGTACCTAACCAGATATTTCCATCATTACCTTTAGCAATTTCATAAGCAGAATAACCACTAAAATTATGAATAGTCGAATCAGATATGCCGATATATGAGTCTAATTTTTTAACCCTGCCGTCTTTGTACCAGTAAACACCGTCTCTTGTACCAAGCCAAAGGGTGTTTTCGGTTTTATCATAATATATTGCGGTAATAGATATATCAGTGGCGTTAACAAGTTTTGTTTTTTTTATTTTTTCATTAGAGAAATTGTTGATATATGGACTTAAAAATTTAGCGCCAATTATCGCTTTACCATCGGATTCCAGCATATTCAAAGTATTTTCAGCCAAACCATCTGCTGAAGTATAAGTTTTATAATTAATAGATGGCATATAATAAACGCCATCTCCTATTGTAGAAAACCAATACCCACCTTCTTTATCACGCGTTAAACCCGATCCGGCTCTGCCATTAAAAAAATGGAGTTCGGGCTCTTTGGAAATATCTCCTTCCTTAAAACAGCTAAATCCTCCGAAATAAGTACCTACCCATAAGTTGTTGTCAGGGTCAATATAAAGCGAAATGATTTTATCATTTTTAAACCGATACACTATGTGATATATTGAGTCGTAAATACAATACAAAGTATTATTCTGGGAATAATAAATTTCTCCGTTTTTCCCGATCATTCCAAGTCGTACTGACGAGCTATTTGAAACTGATTCTAATTCCAATTTAAAGACACTATTCCCTTTAACAATAGACACTTGTTCTTTTAGTTCATTATGAAAAGGTTTAGCATCATAATAAGCATTATTCTTTTCAATATGTAGTGTCATATTATGTAAGCGGGAATCGTAAGGATATTTTTTTGTTACTTTCCCGTCTTTGCTGATTTTATAAATACCAAGATTATAAATACCAAGATAAACATTGTCCTGTTTGTCAACACTAAATGTTTTGTTTAAAATATTAAGAACTTTTTTTATTGTATTAAGAAAAACTGTATTATTCCAGTATAGGTGAATACTGTCGTTATAATAATATGAGAGTTTCGCCGAACTTGAAATAAACCATACACGTCCTTTATAATCTTCGTAAATTTCAAAAATTGTGTTATCGGGTAATCCTTTTTGAGAATCAAAATTTGTAAATGTATATCCGTCAAATCGACTTACGCCAAAGTTTGTAGCAAACCACATATACCCTTTGGAATCCTGCATTACCTGGTAAACCTCATTGCTGGGAAGTCCATCAATAGTCGTGTAATTTTTGTAATAAACTTGCTGGGAGAAAATTGAGGCAGAAAAAATAAGAAAGAAAAATAGTAATAAATTAATTTTCAATAATTGAGAATGTCGGAAAGTTGAAAAAAGGAAGCGGTTACAACACATATTTAATCGAATGACTGAAGTTCGCATAATTTTTTATAAATGCCGTTTTTTTCAAGCAGTTCTGCATGTTTACCTCGTTCAACAATCTCACCTTTTTGCAGAACAATAATCTCGTCAGCATGTTGAATTGTAGAGAGCCGATGAGCAATAACAATGGATGTTCTGTTCATCATCAGTTTTTCAAGAGCGTCCTGAACAAGTCGTTCCGATTCTGTGTCAAGCGATGAAGTGGCTTCGTCAAGAATAAGAATTGGCGGGTTTTTCAGAATAGCGCGTGCAATACTTAACCGTTGTCGCTGACCACCCGAAAGTTTACAGCCGCGGTCACCGATAAATGTATGATAACCATTTTCCAGTTCGGTAATAAACTCATGAGCATTGGCGATTCTGGCGGCTTCTACCACTTTTTCTTCTTCAACATTATAAAGACCAAAGGCAATATTATTAAAAACGGTATCATTGAATAAAATAGATTCTTGTGTTACAATGCCCATCAATCCTCGCAGATCAGATATCTTATAATCTTTTATCGGTGTTCCGTCAATTATTATTTCGCCTTTGGTGCAATCATAAAAGCGTGGAAGAAGATCCACCATGGTAGATTTGCCTCCACCTGAAGGGCCTACAAGGGCTATGGTTTTACCTTTTTCAATAGTTAAAAGAACATTAGAAAGTACTTCTTCTTTTTCGTAAGTGAAACTTACATTATTATAAACTATATCTTTTTGAAATTCTTTTATTGCAATAGCATCAGGTTTTTCCTCAATAACTTCTTCGGCATCTAATACTTGTTTTATGCGTTCAGCGCTGGCAGCGCCTTTCTGAATATTATAATAAGCGGTAACAAACGATTTCACAGGGACTATCAACTGCGAAAAAATAACCACATAAGCAATAAATACTTCAGGAGAAATATTGGCATTATTACCAAGAACTAATTTGCCGCCAAACCACATTATAACCACCAGAACCAATGCCCCGATAAACTCACTTAATGGATTTGCAAGGTCGCGTTTCCTGTAAACCCTTATCATCACTTTAGTATAGTTGGTGTTAATTTTTTGGAATTTATTTTGAGAATAATCAATAGCATTAAAAGCTTTAATTATTCTAAGTCCCGAAAGAGTTTCTTCAATAACAGATAAAATGACTCCCATTTTTTTCTGTACTTTGTCCGAACTTCTCTTCAGGCTTTTGCCTATTCTGCCTATAAGAAAAGCTGTAAATGGTAATAAAATAAGTACAAAAAGTGTAAGCTGGGAACTCATTATCATTAGTGTAATAAGGAAGATAACAATGTTCAATGGATCTCTGAAAATCATTTCAAGCGAACTCATTATTGACCATTCCACTTCCTGAACGTCTGTGGTCATACGGGCAATAATATCGCCTTTCTTTTGTTCAGAATAGTAAGAAAGAGGTAATATGAGAATTTTTTCATATAAGTCATTTCGTATGTCCTTTACCACGCCATTTCTTACCGGGGCAAGATAAAACATAGCCATGTAACGAAAAAAATTCTTGAGAAAAAATAATATCACAACAAGAATACAGATAAATATGAGCGCATCAACTTTTCCGTAATCTAAAATAATCTTACTTATAAAATAATTAAAGTTACCGCTAACAGAATTTACAGATAATTCAAAAGCAGGTTTTATAATAACAAGTTTTTGGGTGCCAAAAAGCAATCCAAGAAATGGAACTACCATGGCAAGGGAAACCAAAGAAAATAAAACCGAAAAGATATTGAAAATAATATTCAGTAAAGCAAGTCCCCAGTAAGGGATAACATATTTGAAAATGCGCATTATGTTTTTCATAAATGCAAAGATATACTGAATTAAGAAAATTTTGTAAAAAACTTTCTGCTAAATTCTGTTAAGCCGTAAAAACGAAATTAATAATCATTTATGATGAAGAGAAAACATATTGAAAAAATAATATTTACTTTTGCTCATTATGGATTCGACAAGACAAAATAAAATAGCACGTCTTTTACAGAAAGACATCAGCGAAATCTTTCAGATTGAAGGACGCCGATACTACGTAAACGCAATGGTAACAGTAACCAAAGTCAGAGTAGCTCCTGATTTGACTACTGCAAAAGTTTACCTTAGTATCTTTGCTACAGGCCAGACTGTAAAAGAAGATGTGCTGAAAAACATTAACCTGCATACAAAAGAAATACGATGGAATTTGGGCAACAGGGTAAAACATCAGCTAAGAGCAATACCTGAACTAGAATTTTTTATTGATGATTCTCTTGATTATATTGAAAATATTGAAAATTTGCTTAAAAAATAGATATTGTTAACCAGGTATAGTTCTTTGTGCACTTTGCGATCCCGATAGCGGATTCTTTGCGAGCTTTGTGCCTGCCTTGTCGGCAGACGGGGTTATTCTTTTTTTACCACTAAGAACACAAAGTTTTTACACAAAGATTCACAAAATAAAATTATAATCCCGCACATGCAGGATATATTACTATACCAGATTAATGATTCAAAAAAATAAATTAAATTTGATTTGAAAAATGCAATACGATCCTATAAAAAGCAGCCTGGGCAAGGTTTTCAATAAATCACCTTTTTTAAGAATAGTATTTTATAAATTACTCGACATTTTACTTTTACGCACCTGGCACATTAAAAAAGATGTAAAAAAATGGACGAGGACGCGAATAAACGAATCGGAGATACTTGATGCGGGCTCTGGCTTCGGGCAATATTCTTATTTTTTATCAGCACTAAAACCCAAAGCAAATATTACCGGAGTAGATGTAAAGGAAGAACAAATAGAAGATTGTAATAAATTTTTTAAAAATATCGGCAGGACAAATACTTTTTTTAAAACCTGCGACCTTACTACTTTCCGTGAAAATGAAAAATTCGATCTTATTCTTTGTGTTGATGTAATGGAGCATATTAAGGATGATGTGAAAGTTTTTGAAAATTTTTGTTCATCTCTGAAACAAGGAGCGATGTTGCTTATTTCAACACCTTCGGATCAGGGAGGTTCGGATGCGCATGGTCATGACGGCGGAGAATCTTTTATTGGCGAACATGTAAGGGATGGTTACAATATAAAGGAAATTGGTGAAAAGCTATTAAAAGCCGGATTCTCAAAAGTTGATACGCGATTTGTTTATGGTATTCCGGGTAAAATTTCATGGCGTTTGTCAATGAAATATCCAATTTTGTTGCTTGGTGTATCAAAATTGTTTTTCGTTTTTCTTCCGTTTTATTACCTTGTCACTTTTCCATTTTGTTTATTATTGAATTATTTTGATCTTACCGGAAAACATAAAACAGGAACAGGATTAATTGTAAAAGCATGGAAGTGATGAAGTGATTAAGTATTGAGGTATAAAGGTATAAGGTATAGGAGAATAAAACATAAACATTGGAAATAATAATATTTTAATAAATTCCATATACTCTTATTCTCTATACCGTATAACTTTAAAAAAACAAGAAACAATAGACAACAATGGCATTTTACAACACACTACTAACAACAAACAGACTTTAAACCTTGAACACCTCCTTATACATAGCCAGGCGATACCTCTTTTCAGGGAAGTCTCATAATATTATCAATATTATTTCCGGAATTTCGATCATCGGGTTTATGATTGGCACTATGGCATTGATAATTGTACTGTCGGTATTTAACGGCTTTGAAACTGTTGTTGTAGGTTTGTTCAACACATTTAATCCTGAAATACAAATCACACCAAAAGAAGGGAAAACCTTTAATATAAATACTCTTCCGGTTGAAAAGATCAGGCAGATTCCGGGTGTCGTATATCTTACAGATGTGATTGAAGAAAATGCTCTGCTCAAATATCAGGAAAAACAGTTTATTGCAACACTAAAAGGTGTGAGCCCCGATTATCAGAAGCTGAGTGGTCTTGATACAATGATGGCGCAGGGTGAATTTATTCTTCAGAAAGACAGTAATAATTACGCTGTTGTAGGACAGGGAGTAGCATACAATCTTGGATTAAATTTGAACGATTATCTTAATCCGCTTGAAATTTACGTTCCCCGCAGAGGAACCACAAGTTTCGCAAACCCTCTCGAAGCTTTTAATTCGGAAGTATTATTTCCATCCGGTATATTTTCCGTTCAGCAGGATTTTGATATTAAGTATGTGCTGATACCAATCCGGTTTGCCCGCAAACTGCTTGATTATGATAAAGAGGTTACTTCAGAAGAAATCGGGCTTACTTCTAATGCTGACAGGGAAATGGTTCAGGAACAAATTGAAAAAATTGCCGGTGAAAAATTTACCGTTAAGAACAGGTTTCAGCAGCAGGAACTGCTTTATAAAATAATGAAATCCGAAAAATGGGCTATTATTCTTATCCTTTCGTTTATATTGCTAATTGCGACTTTCAATGTGGTTGGAACACTTACAATGCTTATTCTTGATAAAAAGAAAGACATTGCAGTTCTCTGGAGCATGGGCGCAGACCGCAAACTGATTCGCCAAATTTTCTTTGCCGAAGGAATGATGATTACTTTTACAGGCGCATTTTTAGGGCTGGCGCTTGGAGCAATTGTCTGTTGGCTTCAGCAGCATTATGGCTTTGTTCACATGCCTGAAAATGGTTCGTTTGTTATAACGGCATATCCTGTTCACATGAAATTACTGGATTTTGTTTATGTCTTTATTATTGATGTTGTGATTGGCATTGTTACATCATGGTATCCTGTAAGGCAAATTTCAAAGAGGACAATAGAACTGGAGAAGAAATTTTAAATAATATCTATTCCTTTTGAAACTAAAATTTACGTGATATGTATTTGATTTTTTTTACCATTGATTTACACAAATTATAAACACAATGAGCTTTCTTGGCAACATTTTTAAATCCGACAAACTTAAGGAGCCCGTGGATCTTTCACTGATAGGGACAGATATGCATTCCCATCTTGTCCCCGGAATTGACGATGGTTCTAAAACAATTGAAGAATCTATCGAATTAATTAAGTCATTATATGATTTTGGCTATAAAAAAATAATCACTACTCCTCATATTTTTACTGATTATTATAATAATACCACGGAAATTATTATTAAAGGATTTGATAATTTAAAGCTGGCTATATCAGAAGCTCAAATACCCATTCAGCTTGAAGTTGCAGCAGAATACATGTTTGATGACAGCTTTATAAAAAAATACCGTTCCGGGGAATTACTCACATTCGGGGAAAAATATATTCTGTTGGAATTACCTGCTTTCACACCTCCTAATGAGCTTTTACAAACTATTTTTAATCTTAAAATTGATGGATATAATCCTATTCTGGCTCATCCTGAAAGGTATTCTTACTGGCATTATAATATGGAACACTATGCTTCATTAAAAGACAGGGGTGTTTTTTTTCAGATCAATCTTCCTTCATTATCGGGTTATTACTCATCACAGGTTCAAAAAATAGCAGAACAACTCATAGATAATAATATGATTGAATTTGTGGGAACCGACCTGCACAATAACATTTATCTTAACGAAGTAGATAAAAGCAGATTTTCAAAACACCTTGAAAAGCTTGTAATTTCAGGAAAATTACTTAACAAGACATTATAAAAAATAATGTAAACACAACGCAAATCGACATATACTATCTGTGATGTGCGTCGCAATCGCTGCGTTTTCGAGGCGTATATTAATCTTTCAAACACCTTACACTAAAGCCGTAAATTTTGTAGCTGTTATAACGAGCTACGGTCGAACTATTGTAGAATAAGTACCGGTATAGTGCGATATTAGTATATGACTCTGAAGCCGTCCACCAGTAACCGTAGGAACAAATGCTTAAAAATGGACTTTCGCTCATATGAGCTCCACCACTTGGAAGGGCAGTAAATCCACTGCTATTATCAGCGCCAGTGTTTGGGCTATTCCAATGTGTTGTTCCTGCTTCTTTTAGTTTTTTTCCTATATCAGTTCCTACGCAACCTGTGGCGGTAGTGTCAACAGTATTGTCAAGATATTTTTCCAGAATATTCCATTCTCCATCACTTGGAATATGCCAGCCGGCGGGGGCAATCTTACGACTGTCGTTTACAGCATACCAATTGTAAAGTCGTCCATAAATTGTACTATTACTTTGTGTATTATTGTAATCACAATAAGCGCCTGTTGTAATATGATTCCATGCTGAGGTATCTGTTACATTTGGTATGGCATCTCCATTCCGGTATCTTGTTACTTTCAGGTTTTCCGCCATCCAGGTTTGTGTTCCAATAGTTATGGTTTTATATACATTACTGTCAATATCTATAACCGTTCCATAAGTTAAATCAGGGTTAAATATTATTGCACCATTTGGTATCTGGAAAGGTGTTGTTATAGTATCAGTATCAGTATCAGTATCTTTAACTTCATCTTTATCTTTTTTCTTACAACTATTGGTAAGCATAAATATAAATACAAATACCATTACTATTATTGAGTAATGCCAGATTTTGTTGCTCTTTTTCATAATTATCAAATTGGGTATAATGGACAAAATTAATGCTTTTTTTAAGCCTAATACCGATAGCACATTCAAAATAGTCCAATTGCGACTTCGTCTTATTGAACTATTTTCATAGCCTGTCCCGTACCGTAGGTCGGGATAGCATCGGCATAATTTATTTTTTTATTAGACTAAAAAATAAATACAATTTGGTATAAAATAATAGATACAAATATATTGATAATAATAAAGTTAGTGTTATGTCAAGAATAATATGACGCATAGATTCTGTCTTCGATAAACTCAGACTGACACTACCCTAAAGTCAGTCTGAGTTTATCGAAGACAATCTCAAAATGATATTTTAGGTTTGACGCGATAATAGTTTTAGTAATAAATAAAAAAACAGCCCGAACATTTACATTGCATCGGGCTGTTTTTATTATTACGCAATTTTCTATTTACCGTATTCCATTAAAGACAAACGCTTGTAAGAATTATAACGCCATTTGGCGGCGGCTTCAGCTGCAGAGTAAAGTTCATCTGCTTCTTTTGGAAATAATTTTTTCAGTGAAGAGTAACGTACTTCGCTGCTAAGAAATTTCTGAAATTCTGGCCAGTTAGGTTCATTTGAATCCAGTTTAAAAGGATTCTTTCCTTCTTTTTCGAGAAGTGGGTTATACCTGTACAAATGCCAGTATCCGCTTTTTACAGCCTGGTCAGCTTGATCCTGTGATTTACCCATACCGTTTTTTAATCCATGATTTATGCAAGGCGCATAAGCAATAATTAGCGAAGGACCGGGATATGCTTCCGCTTCTTTAATTGCGCGGAAGTACTGTCCGTTGTTGGCGCCCATGGCAACCTGAGCAACATAAACATATCCATAAGATATTGCCATCATGCCAAGGTCTTTTTTCCTGATTCTTTTTCCGGAAGCGGCAAACTTTGCTACAGCGCCTATTGGTGTTGCTTTCGACGACTGTCCTCCGGTATTGGAATATACTTCTGTATCAAGCACGAGCATGTTAATGTCTTCGCCTGAAGCAAGCACATGGTCAATTCCGCCGTATCCGATATCATAAGCCCATCCATCGCCACCAAATGCCCATATTGATTTTTTTATAAGGTATTGTTTGTAATCCGTGATTTGCTTAGCGATAGGGAGATTGCTTTTTTCAATAACTTTTAAAACTTTCTCAGAAGCTACAATTGATTCTTCTGCTTTGTCTTTTGAATCTATCCATACCTTAAATGCTTCTTTCATTTCGGAAGGAATCTCAGTAGTTATAGCTTCTTCCATCAATCGCTTTATACGGTCTCTCATTTTACTTACACCCAGAGTCATTCCAAAGCCATATTCTGCATTATCTTCAAAAAGAGAATTTGCCCAGGCAACACCTTTTCCGTTTCTGTTGCATGCACGATAAGGGGTGGCAGGAGCAGAACCGCCATAAATAGAAGAACACCCTGTTGCATTTGCCACCATCATTCGTTCTCCGAATAATTGCGTAATAACTTTTATATAAGGTGTTTCACCGCAACCGCCACAGGCGCCTGAGAACTCAAACAATGGCTGAGCAAACTGGCTGTTTTTAAAAGTCTTGAATTTATCAATTACATTATCCTTGTAAGTAACATTTTTTTCAATGTAGTTCCATCTTTCAATTTCTGCTGATTGTGTTCCGAGTGGCTTCATTTCTAAAGCTTTTATCTTAGCAGGACAAACATCAAGACAATTACCACAACCTGTACAGTCGAGCACGCTGACCTGTATCCTGAACTGGTATCCTTCAACGTCTTTCCCAATAGCTTTTAATGTTACCGTATTTGCAGGAGCTTTATCAAGTTCTTCTTTTGTAAACAGGAATGGTCTTATCACTGCGTGAGGACATATATAAGAGCACTGATTACACTGGGTACAATTTTCGGGTATCCATTGCGGAACATTAACTGCAACACCTCTCTTTTCAAATTCAGTAGTTCCACATGGGAATGTGCCATCTTCTCTTTCAGAAAATGCGCTTACAGGAAGAGTGTCGCCTTTCATAAAATTGATGGGCTCCATAACGTTTTTAATAAACGCCGGAATTTTCCTGTCATCTTTTTTTGGCTTTACTTCAATATTTTTCCATTCAGCCGGAACTTTAATCTGAATAACTTCACCACCTTTGTCAATGGAGGTATAATTCATGTTTACTATGTTTTCACCTTTAATACCATACGTTTTCACAATTGCCTTCTTCATTGCTTGCACAGCAAGTTCATAAGGAATAACATTTGAAACCTTAAAAAATGCTGCTTGCATTATGGAGTTGGTGCGGTTGCCCATTCCGATACCTTCGGCGATAGCCGTAGCATTGATCACATAAAATTTAATTTCATTTTCAGCGAGATATTTTTTCATGTGGTCGGGTAATCTTTTTTTAGTTTCCTCTTCATCCCAGATACTGTTTAGAAGAAAAGAACCGCCTTTTTTCAAACCCTTCAACATATCATATTTTTCAAGATATGCGGGAACATGGCAAGCAACGAAATCGGGAGTATTCACAAGATAAGGAGAACGTATTAAGTTGTCGCCAAAGCGAAGATGCGAAACTGTAATGCCGCCAGACTTCTTAGAGTCGTAAGCAAAATATGCCTGACAATATTTTTCAGTGTTGTCGCCAATAATTTTAATGGAGTTTTTGTTTGCACCCACAGTGCCGTCAGCGCCCAATCCATAAAATTTTGCTTCGTAAGTTCCCTTTGGAGATACACTGATTTCAGGTAAAATAGGAAGGGAAAGTTTTGTAACATCATCTTCTATCCCTACAGTAAAATGATTTTTAGGATTTGACGATTTCAGATTTTCGTGAACTGAAAGCATCATGGCAGGAGTGGTATCTTTTGAACTTAAACCATATCTTCCGCCTATAATCATTGGTTTTACAGATGATTCATAAAATATATCGCGAATATCAAGGTATAAAGGATCTCCGTTAGCGCCGGGTTCTTTTGTACGATCAAGAACGCATATTCTCTTTGCAGATTTTGGTAATACATTAAAGAAATATTTTGAAGAAAAAGGTCTGTAAAGATGAACAGAAATTAATCCGAGTTTTTCACCTTTCGTATTTAGATAATCAATTACTTCTTTAATTGTTTCTGTTATGGAACCCATAGCTACAATAATATTTTCAGCATCTTTAGGTCCGTAATAATCGAATGGATGATATTCGCGTCCTGTGAATTTTTTCAGTTGCTGCATGTAATCTTCAACCATATCGGGGACTGCATCATAAAATTTATTTGCCGCTTCCCTTGACTGGAAATAAATATCCGGATTTTGAGCAGAGCCGCGGGTTACAGGATGTTCGGGATTCAATGATCTGTCTCTATAGGACTGCAATGCTTTATAATCGAGAAGGGAAGCCAATTGATCCATATTTAGCGCTTCTATTTTCTGAACTTCGGCTGAAGTGCGGAAACCGTCGAAGAAGTGCATGAATGGGACTCTTGACTTTATAGCTGTAAGGTGAGCTACACCTGCAAGATCCATAATTTCCTGAACGCTTCCGGTAGCAAGTAATGCAAAACCACAGGAACGGGTACTCATTACATCGCTGTGATCGCCGAAAATCGAAAGCGCCTGAGCAGCAACACTACGGGCTGAAACGTGAAATACGCCGGGTAATAATTCACCGGAGATTTTAAACATATTCGGTATCATCAATAACAAACCCTGCGAAGCGGTGAATGTTGTTGTAAGAGCTCCTGACTGAAGAGAGCCATGCACGGCGCCGGCAGCGCCAGCTTCAGATTGCATTTCCGCCACTTTTACAGTTTCGCCAAAAATATTCTTTTTGCCATTAGCTGCCCATTCGTCAACTAATTCTGCCATTGTTGATGATGGAGTGATAGGGAAAATGGCTGCCACTTCACTAAACATGTAAGCAATATGCGCTGCTGCATAATTGCCGTCGCATGTTATAAAATTTTTCTTTTCCATGATAGATAATTTATTTAAAATGTCTGTAACTGTTAATTTATTAACAACTCAAAGAAGCAGCGAAGTTATAAAAACAATCTTAAAAATCAATAATTTTAGAAGTATTTTTATAGTAAAGATCGCAGATGAAAATGATCGGTAACCGCAGAAGCTTGATTATATTACAAAACTCGGAACCGATAACGTTGTAGCTATTGGTAATGGTGGGAATAATTGGTTAACGCCGAAACATTCAGCGCTTGATATTGCTGTGGTACAGAAAGGGGAGGCTTCGCAGGAAAAAGAAATTATCTTAAAATCGTAATTATTCCGTGGTATGAAGTACCATCTTCTAAAATAAGGACATAGTAATACGTACCATCAGAACAGTCGCTTCCGTTCCATTCATTCTGATAATTATTGCTTTCAAAAACTTTATTACCCCATCTGTTATATATGAGCAGATGCGGATTATTATAATATTCTATGTTTTTTATTACGAAATACTGATTAGCAACATCGCCATTAGGCGTGAATACATTTGGAATAATTAGAGGACAAATTACAATTTCAATAGAATCAGTGGTAGTAGTACTTGTACATGAAAGACTTGTTACTGCAAGCGAAACATTCGATATACCCGGTTGCTGCCAATTTATCATATAAGGTCCCTGCCCTGTCCCACTTAATACTGATCCACCACCAAAATTCCATAAATAAGTGGAATTAGATGGCGCATCTCCAGTATATGATATTTGCGCATCTTGCAAGTCACATATTAAATCAGGGAGTGTAAATAATGAGGTGGGTATTGGATTTACTGTCAAAGCTACTTCTTTGGAAGCAAAATTTCCGCAAGAGTCGGTAACTTCAATAGTATAATTATAAACTCCCACAGGAGGAGAAACCGTATAGGTATTATTAACAGACGCTCCGTTATCCCAATTGTATGTGTAAGGCGCTATACCATCTAATGGCGTAACTGTAAATGTTTTAGATTCTCCATTACAAATAACTGAATCGTTTGTAACACTAATTTGTAAAGAATCTACATTTAATATATATATCGTTGCAGAAATGGGAACAGTATCGCATCCAAGCAACTGTGGGATTGTGAGTGTAATTGTTTCCGTAGGCTCAAAAACGCCATCCCATTTGGGATTAATTGAGAGAATAACTGTGTCTTGCCCTGGTAAAAATGTTACACAACTACCTATAGGACTCCCTGAAAGGTCGGTATAATCAATTCCATTTGTAGCTGTTCCTCCTATCTGGTAGCAGATAGAAAGCGTATCATCAATAACACCACTGCGAGTAAAAAAATAAGTCGCTGCTCCGCAGCCTTCAGCCATAGTAGAATCTCCGGTAGATGAGATTGCCGTTACATTTACTCCTGGTGAAGTGAAACTATGGGCATCAAGAAACACACCTGAATCAAGAACGCCATCGCCAACATCAGCAATCGCGATTTTAATATGATATGAAGTACATTTAACTACAGGTGCAATAGCTGTTAATACTTTTGTAAATCCGTCATATTGAATTGTTGCTCCGCCTGTATTATCTATATAATAATTGCTATACGATAAGGAAGTGCAGCCGCCTGAAGTTCCCCAGGAACCAACCTGTCCGTTGTTCACTGAGTTAATAGCCACCGATATTGTGGTGCCCGGGATTAATGCAATATTTGTATTTGTATAATTACCTCCTGATGGATTCTGTCCTGTAAGGAAAAAAGCAAATACATCATTATATTCGGAACATACAAATTCGGGGTATTCTTCGGATGCAAATACATAATTAAATTTAATTGTATCGGAAGAAGGAATAAAATCAAACTCAAGGACAGAAGCATCATACGTTGAATTTCCCACTATGGCTTGAAGATCGGCATCGCCTGGTTGTCCGACATCATCACCTGCGGCATCATTATTATTAGGACCAATGGCAATCGACAAATGGCCAGTTGTAAGCAAAATGCCATTGGTCATTCCAATGTTTGAAGTCCCCTGAAAAGTTCCTCTGCAGGTGGGACAGCCGGTATATGTTACATTGCTTACACTTACTCCGCCGCCGAGAAGCACGTTCTGAACAAGGTTAGTAGGCGTTATAGAGCTGTTTACTGTGATTTGAGATTGAGTAAAATTTGGAAAGAGCACACATCCCGTAAATATAAAAACGAATATTCTTTTGTAAAAAAAAAGTGTTCTGAAAATTTTCATAATACTATCCCGTTAACTACTTAAAAAATTTTACTTTTTTAATAAATTTGATTTTGCAAAGTTTCATTTCATCCGTCAGTCAACGGGTTGTTTATGATAAAATAAATTAATAAACTTCAAAGATAAATTCTTTTTCAAAAAGGTATCTTGAGTTTTAATATATTTTCAGCAATATCAAAGATTTGTGTGAAATAAAAAAATAATCATCCTATTTATTCCATGTAAACTTTACCGAAGCCCCCGGTTCGAAATAGTTTTGTGTTTGTCCAGATAATGTAATCTGGCTTTTTTCTTCAAGAATTTTAAAAGTAATGGTTTCTTTATTTACTGCAGTTACTTTCATTTTACCGATAGTAATCCAGCCAAATAAAACTTTATCAAAATATCTTGAAAACATTCCTTCGGTATTTTCTTTAGGGGTATCTCCCGTACCTGCTAATTGAACCGTAACAATATTACTGCTTTTAGAAAGTATGGTTCCCCGAATTTCATATTTAACCGTATCCTTAATATTAACAGAATTACCCTGTGAATACAAATTAAACGAAATTGAAAGAAAAACTACAAAAACAAATGGCAAAATTAGGTTTCGTGTCATAAAAATATTTTTTTATCTGAATAACAAAAGTAACAATTAATTTTTAAAATCTAACTTTGCATTAATAAAATGATTTACAATTTTACAATCAAGTGATATATCCGGAAAATTTTGAAAATAAAATAGGGTTTGATATTATCCGCGAATCCTTGAAAACATTTTGTATTAGCCCGCTGGGAAAACATTTTGTTGATAAAATTCATTTCTCCGACGATTATGATCACATTAAAAAATTACTTGAACAAACAGAAGAGTTCAGGCAAATACTGCTTGCCGGAAGTAACTTCCCATCGGAGAATTATTATGATCTTACCGCAGAACTTGAAAATGCACGCATTGAGGGAACTTACATGGATGCCGATGTATTGTTCGATTTAAAACGCAGCTTTAAAACAATTACCGAGTGTATCAACTTTTTTAATAAAGATAAGGATGAACTTTACCCACGTCTTAAAGAAATATCATCTTCAGCTTACCTTGATAACACTATCACTAAACGGCTCGATTTTATTATTGATGATAAAGGAAAAATAAGGGATAATGCCTCGCCTGAGCTTTTGAAGATAAGGCAGGAACTTATTTCCAAACAGTCGTCTGTAAATAAAAAAATCGCTCAGGTAATAAATAATGTGCGAAAACAGGGATGGGGAACAGATGATATAGAAATGACTGTACGCAATGGAAGGGTTGTTATTCCTGTTATTGCAGCGTACAAAAGAAATATTAAAGGTTTTATTCATGATGAATCCGCAACAGGTCATACTGTTTTTATTGAACCTGCCGATGTTTTCGAAATAAATAATGATATACGCCAGCTTGAAAATGCAGAGAAACGGGAGATCATAAAAATACTTATTGCTTTTTCTGAATCTATCAGAACTTCTATTGATGAAATAAAAAAATGTTTTCATTTTTTAGGATTGATGGATTTTGCCAGAGCAAAAGCACGATATGCTATTCAAACAGAATCTTTGAAACCTGCTCTTTTTGATAAACCTTATATTAACTGGATGAAAGCTAAACATCCATTACTTTTTTTAAATCACAAAATTCAAAAAAAGGAAGTTATTCCTCTTGATATTTTTCTGAATAAAACTGAAAGGATACTTGTAATTTCAGGTCCTAATGCCGGAGGGAAATCTGTTTGCCTTAAAACTGTCGGGCTATTGCAATATATGCTGCAATGTGGTTTGCTTGCGCCAATGAAGGAATTTTCGGAAGCAGGAATTTTTAAAAATATTTTTATTGATATCGGCGACGAACAATCGCTCGAAAATGATTTGAGCACTTATAGTTCTCATTTGCTTAACATGCGTCATTTCATTGAATACTCCAGTGAGCATACTTTATTTCTTATTGATGAATTCGGCACGGGAACAGAACCTCAGCTTGGCGGAGCAATAGCAGAAGCAATACTTGAAAAGCTTAACAGTAAAAAAGCTTATGGAGTTATAACATCGCATTATTCAAACCTGAAATTGTTGGCTGACCGAGAAACAGGTATTTTCAACGGAGCCATGCTTTTCGATTCGGAAAAGATGAAACCCCTGTATGTGATGCAAACAGGCAAACCGGGAAGTTCTTTTGCTTTTGAAATTGCTGAAACAACAGGCTTGCAAAAAGATGTTATAATCGTAGCCAAACAAAAAGCAGGAATTAAACAACTTAGTTTCGACAGGCAGTTACAGAACCTGGATGCTCAAAAAAACGAATTGGATAAAAAAGAAATTCAGTTTCGTGTAGCTGATGATTTTATTTCTGAAATGATTGATAAATATCAAAAACTTACCGAGGAGCTTGAAAAATCGAAGAAAGATATTATTGCAAAAGCGAAATCACAGGCTGCGGATTTACTCGAAAACACAAATAAAATTATTGAAAATACTATACGTGAGATAAAAGAAAACAAGGCAGATAAAGAGATTACAAAAGAAGCGAGAAAAAAACTTTCAGAATACACCCTGGAAATTGAAGAGGAAAATAATTCACAGTCTTCCGTTAGCAGTCTGCAATCAAAAAAACAAATCAAAAAAAACAAAGAAAAAGAACCTGAAATAAAAATACTGAAAACACCTATTGAAAAAGGAGATTACGTAAGAATTGCAGGGCAGGAAATTATTGGTGAAGTTGTAGGCATAGATACTAAAGAAGTTTTTGTAAATTTTGGAACGGCACAACTTAAAACGAAAATTGACAAATTAGAAAAAGTGAGTTATGATGATTTCCAAAATCAATCAAAAAAAAATTTACGATCAGGCAAACGCCCGTCAATTGACCTTACCGAAAAAATTAAAAATTTTAAACCCACCATTGACCTTCGTGGAATGCGCGTTGATGAAGCTCTTTCAGCCATTCAGCATTTTATTGATGATGCCATACTTCTTACTGTTCCTGAAGTCCGAATTTTACATGGCAAAGGAAATGGTGTTTTGCGTCATCTTGTAAGGCAATATCTGCAAAGCATACAAGAGGTAAAGCGTTTCGAAGATGAAGCGTTGGAAAAAGGAGGATTTGGTATTACAGTGGTGTATTTTAGATAATTTCAAATTTGCTTTATAATATTTTTTCTTCCTGTTTACAGCAAGCAGTGATATAAAAGATGTATTACCATTTAGAGTTTAATAGCAGTCTAAAATGTTTTAACGCAAAGATGCGCAAAGTTTATCGCAAAGGACGCAGAGAATTAAATGAAAAATTAGATAGTCTAAAAGAAATGTCTAAAAGGTATAAATCTGCGAAAACAAACATTTCAATAATTTTCATAAAAATTCTTCTTTGCTTTTTGATGATAGAGAACAACACCATTTTTAAAAAAAGATACATATATTTGCTTTTTTATTTTTCATTTCGAATAAGTCTTTTTTTGTAGTCCTTGTAATAAAGTAAAGATGATAAATTACGATTCCGTTTTAAAAAAAATATGTTCCGTTTTTAACGAGGGGAGATTCCGAAATATTAAAGGACAAAAAGTTTCTTTCTTTGAATATTGTAAACTAAGGGATTTCGAACGGGAACATAAAGGCGACGAAGATATTGTGGTTACTCCTATCCTTCTTGAACTTTTAAAAATTTTTGATTTCCGTTCGGGCGTAAATATTCTTCAACAGGAAATAAAAGATGGAGATAAGCCCGATTTCAGAACTATTGAAACCAATAAATTTATTCTTGATGCAAAGTCAACTGGCGTTGATATTTTAAGTAGCCGTGATGAAAAGTCGGCAGTACAGCAGATTGTACGATACATCGAATCTTTTAAAGGTTACGAATATGGAATATTATTCAACCTGAAACATTTTGAATTTTTTGAACGGCAAATCGAAATGGATACAATAAAAATTATTCGCCTTGAAGATCGCTCAATAAATTTAGTTGAATTAATTAAAAATTTTTCTGATAATAAAGCAGAAGGAACACACGACTTTGAAAATTTTAAATGGTTCTACGACAATTTCAAGTTTGAAAAGATTTCACCCGAAGAATATGTTGAAATAATAAAAAACAGGAAAAAAGAAGACCTGATTATACCTGATAAAAAATTACTTAAAACTCTTGTTTATGGCATGATTTTTAAAATTCAGGATAATGTTCGCAGGCAGGTCATGCCGTTGGTAAAGGATATGGATCATCATATTCGGATGAAATTTGAACTTAATAAAATTATCAGGGAAATTAACGTTAGTGAAGAAACAGAAAAATATTCTATCGCAGCCGAAGAGCTGATTAAACAAATCAGTTACGTTATTTTATTAAAATTTATTCTTATCCGAATCTTTGAAGATAACGAGCTAATTCCGAAAAATCTTTACAATGGCGGCTTTAAGATGAAACTGGAGCCTCCATTTAGCATGACGTTTCAGGACATTCTTGATGATGCCCATGTGAAAGCATGGAGGTTGTTCACTTACTTTGAAGATAAATTTCCTTATAATTTTGAAATAACCAAAGATGAGCCATTGCTTATTAATCTGCTGTATGAATTATCGAAAATAAATTTTTCAGAAATCAATTTTGACCTGATTGGCGACCTTTATGAACATTACCTGAATGCCGATGAGAGAAAGGATAAGGGGCAATATTATACACCGCATTACATAGTAGAATTTATACTGAACCGCGTTGGATTTTATGGGCTGATTAAAGGGAAAATAAATAATAAAACTTTGCTTGACCCATCCTGCGGTTCAGGCAGTTTTCTTGTTGAAGCAGCTATAAGGATACGTAATGCTGCCCTTAATTGTGAAGCTGAAGCGAAACGAAATATCATTGACAACTTATATGGTTCAGAATTGACAGGGTTTGCAAGCAGGCTCGCTGAACTCAATTTAATTATCCAGATTTTGTCGCTTGTTAAAAGGATAGAAAATGAGGAAGAACGACAAACACAATCATTCAGTATTTGTACGACAGATTCATTGCTCCGGATTTATAATCACGAAGAATTTCCTGATTCAGGTAAAGTTGACTTTGGCAAATCGGATTTCACTTCACCTGATAGAGATACTTTTTTTTATCTTACCGCTAACAAAAATGATTTTGATTTTGTGGTTGGAAATCCCCCTTATGTTGGCGAAAAGGGACACAAGGAAATGTTCCGTCCGCTGCAAAATCATCCTTACTGGAAACATTATTACCAGGGCAAAAGTGATTACCTGTATTATTTTATTATCCTTGGATTAAGCAAATTAGTTGAAGGCGGGAAATTCGGATTTATAACAACACAGTATTGGCTAACCGCCGATGGAGCTTCTACCCTAAGAAAGTACATTCTTGAACATTCCAAAATAATTGAGATAATTGATTTCAAAGGAATAAAACTTTTCCCGGAAGCGCAGGGTCAGGAAAATATTATTTTTGTTTTGGAAAAATGCAGCAATGATGAGGAACGCGCAAACAATAAAATAAAAATTATTCAGTTCAAAAATGAATGGGTAAACTCTGATCAAAAATATATTGACTCGCAAAACAAAGTCATTACAAATTATGATAGGTGGATTGACTTGCTTACCAACCCTAAGCAATTTGAGTTGTTTGCCGACCCCGATAAAGTAAATTTTGAGTTGGGAAAAGATAAAAAGGAAAGCATTGCCGATGTTTATTACAGTGGAATAATTCAAGGAGAGTTAGACGAAAACGCATGGCATATTTATTCGCGCGAGAAAGCAGTAAAACTTGCCGGAAATTGTGTAGTGCTTATTGATTTGTTTAATGTGAACCAGGGCATCGTTTCCGGCGCCGATAAAATAACTGCTGAAAATATTAAAAAAATTCCGATAGCCGAACAGCAGGAATATGGCATAAAACCAGGCGATCCTATTTTCATTTTTGATAAAAAACAATTGGAAACCTTGCAACTTCCAGATGATGAAATGAAATTTGTAAAACCTTTTTATAAAAATTCTAACATCCATCGCGGCTTTGTTGATTTGAGTGAAATGCAATTTGTCTTTTATGTGAATAGTTGTGATAATGAACAGGCAATTAAAAATATTATAAATCATCTCGGAAAATTTAAAGGAATTTTAAATCCACGCAGAGAAGTTGAAAATAGAAGAATACGTTGGTTTGATCTTTGGTGGCAAAGAGAACAATCCATTTTTGAAAACGAAAAATTAGTTACTTCGCGCAGGGCAAAAGAAAATACTTTCGCTTATGAGAATGTGAAAACATATCCGCAATCGGATATTACATTAATCACTCCCAAACAAGGCACGCATGAAAATCTGAAATACCTTCTATCGCTTCTTAATTCTGATTTCCTGAACGAATGGTATGGAAAAAACACGAAGATGAAGGGTAATATCCGCGAATTTTATTTTACGCCTTTATCAAAATTACCTGTCCGCAAAATTGATTTTACTAATGAAGATGAAGTTGCTATACATAACATTCTCGGCGGTATTTACAGCAGCGTTCAAACTAAAGATAAAAATTTTCATTTTGATGAAATCACTCAAACCTATATAAAACAAAAGGGATTGGCGGATTTGTATATTACTTTGAAAACCGAACTCTACAAACTTAAAACTGCAGGATTTGAATTTGATCCCGAATCAGTAATTAATGAAGTTTCAGTAATAAAAATAAATCTATTTACGCTCGCTGATTTTATATCCGAAAATAATATTTCTGAAATAAATTACGTGAAAGAGGTATTGTTATATTACCCGTCAATATTGAACGATCCAACACTTTATAGTTTCAATTCAGTTGAAAAAGAAGAGGTAAAAATATTGCTGAAAAAATGCGCATATTTTATAAAATCAACCTCAAAGGATATTATTATTAAAGACGTAAAATCAGATCGTTTGATTTCATTATTCAATGATTCCGGCGGTTTTGAGACGTATGGTTTTGAATGTTCATTCGATTTAATTACAACAGATAATCGTTGCATTGAAATAGCATGCAAAACTCAAGAGAATGCAGCTTATCTGGTTGAATTGATTTCACAATATTTAAAGAAAGTGAAAACACTTTCTTATGAAACATTGATTTCATTTCCAATAACTAATAAATCAATCCATGAATTTATTCAGGAAAAACAATCCTTTATTTTTGAAGCCCTTTCTCCTTTAAATGCTAAGCTAAAGAAAAGGCTTGATGAAATATTTGAAAAACGGGAAATAGCATCCCTCAATAAAATCAATAATCTTCACTGTATTCAATACCTGATAAACCGGTATGTAGATTTTCTTTATAAAGGAATAGCAGATGAAACAACCTCTTTCTAAAACAAAAATAGTGGCAACCTTAGGTCCCGCCTCTTCTTCAAAAAGTATTATAAAAAGAATGATTGATGGAGGCGTGGATGTTTTCAGGATAAATTTTTCTCATTCAAAAAAGGAAGAATTTTTAAACTTGTCAAATCTTATAAAAGAATTAAATGTTGAATTAGGTTCTCATGTGCCTGTTCTCGCCGATTTACAAGGACCTAAATTAAGAATTGGCGAAATTGAAAACAATTTTATTGATTTGGTTTCAGGCGATATCATAACCTTTGTTTCAGAAAAATGTATCGGAAATAAAAACCGTGTATATATGAGTTACCGGGAATTCCCGAAGGATGTGAATACAGGCGAAATGATATTTATTGATGACGGAAAAATAAAACTGGAAGTTACAGAAACAAATAAAAAAGATACTGTTAAAGCAAAAGTTATTTTCGGTGGACCGCTCTCGTCGCATAAAGGAGTGAACTTGCCCGACACCAAAGTTTCGCTTCCATGCCTTACTGATGAAGATATTTCAAATGTGATTTTTGCCATTGCCCGGGATGTTGATTGGATAGCTTTGTCGTTTGTACGAAAAGCTGCTGATGTTATCGAATTAAAAAATTTGATAAAGAAACATAAAGGTCATGCGGGCGTAATTGCTAAAATTGAAAAGCCTGAAGCCCTTGCGGAAATTGACCACATCATTGATCTGGCAGATGGGATAATGATAGCGCGCGGCGACCTTGGTGTGGAAATGCCTTTTGATGAAGTTCCTTTAATTCAAAAACAAATTATTGAGAAATGTATCGGGCAATCGAAACCGGTAATCGTTGCAACTCAAATGATGGAAAGCATGATTACGAATTTCACGCCTACACGCGCCGAAGCCACCGATGTTGCAAACGCCGTGCTTGATTGCGCTGATGCGCTCATGCTTAGCGGTGAAACTTCAGTTGGTAAATATCCTGTTGAAACGATTTTTAGTATGCAAAAAATTATTTATTACACCGAAGCATTTGGAAAACCTTTCAATAAAAAATATTTTCCGATGGAAGGAACTTCCACTTTTCTTGCAGATTCAATTTGTTATAATGCATCAACCTTAGCTAAAGAAATCAAAGCAAAAGCAATCATCACTTTTACACATTCGGGCTATACAGCATTACGTATATCAAGCCACAGACCGGAAGCCAATATTTTTGCTTTTACAAACAATAAAAAATTGTTGCAATACCTGTCGCTTGTGTGGGGCGTAAAAGTTTTTTATTTACAATCAGTCGAGCATTTAGAAGAAGCTATCAGTGAATCATTAAAAATACTTGAAGAAAAAAATCTTTTGGCTAAAGGCGATTGCGTGATTCATGTCGGCAGCTCGCCCCTTAATGAACACGGAAAAACAAACATTATAAAAGTCAGCAATGTTTTGTGAAATTTTGTTTTTAAATAACTGATGTTAAGCAAATGCCTTCAGCATAAATAAATACTAAATTCGGAAATCAGGTAGAGCTGTCCCGACATCCTGAATAATGTCAGGCTGAGTTTATCGAAGCCTCATCGAAGGATCGGGATATGTCGAAGCCCGACCAATACATAGTCAATCTTCGACACACCTGCCTGCCGGCAAGTCAGGGACGCCAATTCACAAGCCAACACAGTGTCTGGCTCTGAGTGACACTGATAAATAAATTTTACGATTTGCGTAACATCAGTTAAATAATACTTCTCTGAAGAAGTGTGTTACTTATACAACCATATACTACAACCCATATATTGTTAAGAGTTTAAAAAATAATTAGCTTTTATCGCAAGATTTTCTTAAAAATTTATTTTGTATTTTTGATAAAAAAATACTGATTATTATTTATGATGACTTACACAATTTAATAAATACATGACTTTCATAGATTATTACAAAATATTAGGAATAGATAAAACGGCAACGCCAAAGGACATCAAAAGCGCCTACAGGAAATTGGCAAGAAAATATCACCCCGATTTGAATCCTAATGATAAAGATGCTAAAAAGAATTTTCAGCAAATTAATGAAGCAAATGAAGTATTAAGCGATCCGGAAAAACGCAAGAAATACGATCAATACGGAAATGACTGGCAACATGCTGAAGAATTTGAAAAATCAAAATATTATCAGGAACAATCATCAAATTCGCGTGGAGCAAAGTACTCAGGCGCACAATCTGAAGAAGATTTCTCTGATTTTTTTGAATCTCTGTTTGGCGGGGCAGCAAGCGCCGGCAGAAGCAGGCAGGTAAAATACAGAGGCGAAGATTACAATGCTGAATTACATCTCGACCTCATTGACGCATATAAAACCCACAAACAAACGTTAACAGTAAACGGGAAAAACATAAGAATTACTATTCCGGCAGGAATTGAAAATGGACAAACAATTAAAATTTCAGAACATGGAGGCATGGGAATAAATGGCGGACCGAATGGCGATTTATATATTACGTTTTCAGTAACCAATCATTCTAAAATTAAACGTTTGGGAAATGATTTATTTTCGACTGTAGATTTAGATTTATATACAGCTGTGTTGGGGGGCGATATTACTATTGATACTTTAAATGGAAAAGTAAAACTAAAAGTAAAACCTGAAACACAAAATGGAAGTAAAATAAAATTAAAAGGAAAGGGCTTTCCTGTTTATAAAAATGAAGGGTGTTTTGGAGATTTATATGTAACTTATTCCATCAAAATCCCAACAAATTTAACCGATAAACAAAAATTATTATTTACCGAATTATCTAAATCGTAATTTTAAAATATAAATAATGCAAAAAGAAAATTTAATAGCTATTGATGAATTCTGCGCCAGCCACAGCATTGAGATTTCATTTATCAGTTCATTGCATCAAACAGGACTTATAAAAATTATTACCATTGAAGAAACAAAATTTATTGATGTAAGCCAGCTTCAGCAAATAGAGAAATTTATTCGCTTTTATTACGAGTTAGATATTAACATGGAAGGTATTGAGACTATCAATCATTTATTACAACGAATAAATTCTATGCAAAATGAAATTGTTGCGCTCAGAAACAGGCTTAATCTTTATGAAATATACTGAACTAATGAGATTGCTTTTATTTGCAAACTCATTCAGCAGAAGTATAGACGAATAATATGGTAAATTATGGACCAAAACCCTCAACCCTTTTGGAGCATCTCCGCTACAGAATTACTTAAACGACTTCAGGCTACAGTCAATGGACTTACAAGCGATGAAGCCAGGAAGAGGCTCACAAATTATGGCGCAAATCGCCTGAAACCCCAAAAACGATCGGATGCATTAACACTTTTTGTTGCACAGTTTAAAAGCCCTATTATTCTCATTCTCTTAGCTGCAACAGGCTTGTCATTATTTTTGCATAACATAGTTGATGCTTCAATTATTCTTATCATAGTCGTCATAAGCGGGCTACTTGGCTTTTGGCAGGAACACAGCGCTTCCAATGCTGTGAAGAAATTACTTGCCATAGTGCAAATCAAAGCAGCAGTGCTTCGTGACGGGAATCAACAGGAAATTCATATAGAAGATATTGTGCCAGGTGATATCGTTATCCTGAATGCCGGTGATATTGTGCCCGGCGACTGCCTGCTCCTTGAATCGAAAGATTTGTTTGTTGATGAAGCCATGCTGACAGGCGAAACCTTTCCTGTTGAAAAAGATGTTTCGGTGTTACCTTCAGATACTGCCCTTGCACAGCGAATAAACACAGTTTGGATGGGCACTCATATTGTAAGCGGTACTGCAAAGGCAATAGTTACGCTTACCGGCAAAGAAACAGAATTTGGTAAAGTATCGGAACGGCTTAAACATAAGGAGCCGGAAACAGAATTTGAACGTGGTATAAGAAGATTCGGATTTTTTCTTGGGGAAGTAACATTGATATTGGTGGTTTTAATATTTGCCATCAATGTTTATTTGCACAGACCTGTATTGGAATCTTTTCTTTTTTCATTAGCGCTTGCTGTTGGCTTAACCCCGCAGTTATTACCTGCCATCATCAGCATCAATCTTGCACATGGCGCGAAAAAAATGGCTCAGAAAAAAGTTATCGTAAAGCGTCTTGCTTCTATCGAAAACTTCGGCAGCATGAATATTATATGTTCCGATAAAACAGGCACTCTCACCGAAGGAACCGTGAAGGTAGAATCCGCGCTTGATGTGAATGGAGACGCAAGCGAAAAAGTATTTTTGTTTTCTTATCTCAATGCTTCATACGAAACCGGCTTTACAAATCCAATAGATGCTGCCATCCTTGACTATCGCAAAATTGACCTTTCAGAATACAAGAAACAAGATGAGATTCCCTATGATTTTATTCGAAAACGTTTGAGTATAGCGGTTGCGCACGGCGATACACATTTTATGGTTACCAAAGGCGCTTTGGCTAATATACTTGAGGTATGTTCGTCGGCGGAAACTAATGAAGGAAGCGTAGTTGAAATAGCATCCATGCAAGATCAGATTCAGAAGCGCTTTGCAGAGTTAAGCGATCGTGGCTTTCGCACTTTAGGAATTGCATATAAAAATATACCTTCAGGATCGCTTATAAACAAAAGCGATGAGAAGAATATGACTTTTTTAGGCTTTCTCACTCTTTTTGATCCGCCAAAAGCAAATATCATTAACACCATTGCCGAACTTAAAAAGCTTGATGTTTCGCTTAAAATTATCACCGGCGATAATCATCTTGTTGCAGCAAGCTTAAGTAAGAAGATGGGATTGTTAGATAATAAAATCATTACGGGACCCGAACTTCGCAAGATGAGTGATAACGCACTCCTCAGAAGCGTGGGCAAAGTGGATGTTTTTGCCGAAATAGAACCCAATCAGAAAGAACGGATTATTATTGCCATGCGAAAAGCGGGAAATGTTGTGGGATATATGGGCGATGGTATAAATGATGCATCTGCGCTTCATGCTGCCGATGTTGGAATTTCAGTGGATACTGCTGCCGATGTTGCCAAGGATGCCGCCGATATTGTATTACTCGAAAAGGATCTTGGCGTTCTGTTGGAAGGTGTTCGCGAAGGGCGAACCACTTTCGCCAATACGCTGAAGTATGTGTTTATGGCTACAAGCGCTAACTTTGGCAATATGTTCAGTATGGCTGGAGTATCGTTATTTATTCCATTTCTTCCTTTGCTTCCCAAGCAAATCCTGCTCACCAACCTGATGACTGACTTTCCGGAAATGACCATTGCTACCGACAGGGTAGATAATGAAATGGTTGACCATCCAAGGCGCTGGGATATCAAGGCTATCCGCAAGTTTATGATTACTTTCGGCTTGGTAAGTTCTATATTTGATTACCTCACATTTGGCTTGCTTTTGCTTGTCCTTCGCGCCAATGAGGCTCAGTTCAGGACAGGATGGTTCATAGAATCGGTTATCTCAGCATCTATCATTGTACTTGTTATTCGAAGCAGAAAACCTTTTTTCAGAAGCAGACCGGGTAAATATCTTTTAATGGCAACGCTTTCTATTGCTGTTATAACGTTGATTTTACCTTTCACTCCACTTGGAAATGTTTTTGGATTCAGCCCGCTTAATCTTTCTACATATTTACTTTTATTGCTGATCGTGGCGGTTTACATTATTGCAGCAGAAATTACCAAAACAATTTTTTATAAAAAAGTTAAGCTTTAAAATACTCTATCGAATGAACTTCTGATAATATAAAAGCCTGCTTAATCTGCTTCGAGCAAGTAAAAAAATATTTGTATTTATGATTAAATTTTAAATTTGGAAAAACAAACTTTTATTTTATAAATTTTCACTACATATGAGTATCATAGAAACATAGGTTTCGCATAGACTTACTCTTTATTTGCATCGGTAATTGTGAATAAAACTATGTGTTTTTACTATGTATCTATTGTGTCCCTGCCTTGCCGGCAGGCAGGTATGTGGTAATAAGAGATACAAAATATTAAAATAAACGTCAACTTGCTTATAGTGGATAAGCAGTTATTAAAAAATACAATATATTTGATTTGTTGAAAATAAAAAAAGAATTTTAAAAAATTATTTTTTACTTTTTTTATTTGTGATTATTTTAATATCTTACAGGCAATATCTAAAACTTATACACTGTAAATAAAGAATAAATTGAAACTCTACATCAAATATATGGTTTCTATTCGCTGCAAAATGATGGTGAAGTCAGAGCTGGATAAACTCGGGCTGCATTACATCATGGTGGATTTAGGTGAAGTAGAGGTTAAAGAGAATATTACTGCTGAGCAGCGTGACCAATTGAAGATAGCTTTATTGAAATCAGGGCTTGAGTTGATGGATGACAAAAAAGCCATTCTGATTGAAAAAATAAAAAATGTAATTATTGAGATGGTACATTATGCAGACGAATTTCCCAAAATAAATTTTTCCGATTACCTAAGCGGGAAGCTCCATTACGACTACACATACCTCGCCAACCTATTTTCGGAGGTAACAGGCATCACCATTGAACATTTTATTATCGCTCACAAAATAGAACGGGTAAAAGAATTACTTTTATATGATGAGCTAAACCTTACCCAAATATCCTACAAGCTTAATTACAGCAGCGTATCGCATTTATCCAAACAATTTAAGAAAGTTACAGGATTAACACCTACCTTCTACAAGCAGCTTAAACACAAAAAACGCGACACACTTGATAATCTGCTTATCGGCACAGATGTGTGAATGATGTAACAATTTTCTTTTTTTGTGTAATGCTTCCATGAATTAAAGGGCTCTCCTTTGCACTGTAATATATTTACATACAATTTAAAAAATATCTAACGCCTTGTGCTATTGAAAAAGTAACTGATTAATAATCAAGTGTCATATTGAGCAATATCAGGCTGAGCCTGTCGAAGCCATATCGAAATATGACTTCTATTAGCCTTCGATGAACTCAGGCTGACATTAATCAGTCTGACAATCAATCTTTTATATGTTAATAGCACAACTGGTAATATCTAATAATTTATTTTCCAAATATTAATTATAAAAAACCATCAATTATGTTTGAATATGAAAAAGTAATTCTTCAAAAAGTAAGTTTTAATAATGAGTTGTTCAAGAAAGAACTGATTAAGTCAATTAGTTACTTGCATCGTGAAGAACTATGTAAGTTTAAATCATGGGTTATAGACAATTTTTATCATACTCATTTTGAAGAAATAAAAGAAGTTTTATAACTCTGCTTTTCCTTCATAAACCAGGTTGATTGCTTAATCAAAAAAGAAAAATATTTCACATATAAAATATTATTACAGATGCCACATTGGCACAATGTGTGAATTATACAATTTTTCTCTTTAATTGTATAACACTTTTCAATAAAAAGCTGCGCAACTTTGTAATCATTTGTTTAAACAAATTATTTATTTGAAATTATACATTAAATACATGGTAAGTAACCGCTGTAAAATGGCGGTGAAAGAAGAGTTAAAAAAACTTGGACTGCATTTTATTGTTGTAGATTTAGGTGAAGTGGAGATAATGGAAAACATTTCTGCGGAACAGCGAGAGCAGGTAAAAATTGCTTTACTCAACTCAGGACTTGAATTAATGGACGACAAGAGAGCTGTATTGATTGAAAAAATAAAAAATACAATTATTGAAATGGTTCACCATACAAATGACGAAATAATAAAAATAAACTTTTCCGATTTTTTAAGTAAAAAATTAAATCACGATTATACTTACCTGGCAAATTTATTTTCAGAAGTACAAGGAACTACTATTGAGCAATTCATCATTTCTCACAAAATTGAAAGGATAAAAGAATTGATTATTTATGATGAATTAAATATTACAGAAATTGCATGGAAAATGAATTACAGCAGTGTTGCTCATTTATCTAATCAATTTAAAAAAGTTACAGGGCTCTCACCTTCTCATTTTAAACAATTGAAGGATAAAAGGCGAAGCCCGATAGAAGAAATTGGAAACCTGCCTGACGGCAGTCAGGTTAAATTAAATTGAAAACTTATAATTATGATAAAAAAATCTGATAAAGAGGAGTTGATAATTGCTCGTAAAGAACTTGCTTTTCAAAACAAAGAGAAAGAAAAACGTGCAGCGGAATTAAGTATTGCCAACAAAGAACTTGTCTTTCAAACCAGAGAGAAAAAAAAAACGTGCAGCAGAGCTAAGCATTGCGAACAAAGAACTTGTCTTTCAAACCGGAGAGAAAAAAAAACGTGCAGCAGAGTTAATCATTGCTGACAAAGAACTTGCATTTCAAAACGAAGAGAAAGAAAAACGTGCAGCAGAGTTAATCGTTGCTAACTATGCCCGTAGTCTTATTGAAGCGAGCCGCGATCCATTGGTTACCATAAGTAACGAAGGCAAGATAACTGATATGAATAAAGCATTTGCTAACATTACGGAGATGACTCATGAAAAACTTACAGGCACTGACTTTTTTGATTATTTTACCGATTCACAAAAAGCCCGTGAAGTTTACCAGGAAGTATTTGCAAAAGGTTTTGTGGTAGATTATCCACTAACCATAAGGGATGGCAAGTTAACAGACGTGTTGTTTAACGGTTCGGTTTATAAAGATGAAAAAGGTAATGTGCTCGGTGCAGTTGTAGTGGCGAGAGATGTTACTGAACAAAAAAGAATAGAAAAAGAAATGCTGGAGGCGAAAGTATTTGCTGAGTTAGCAACAGCGATTGCAGAAGAGGAAAAAAGTAAAGCCCAAAGCGCCGCATTAATAGCAGAAAATGCTGTGAAAGCTAAACAGCAGTTTTTATCGAACATGAGTCATGAAATTCGCACTCCTATGAATGCGATTATCGGATTTACAAAAGTGGTATTAAAAACAGATCTTTCAGCAAAACAAAAAGAATATTTAACAGCCATAAAAATGAGTGGCGACGCATTGATCGTACTCATTAACGACATACTCGATCTGGCAAAAGTAGATGCAGGAAAAATGTTATTTGAGCAAACACCTTTTAAAATGGCGTTATCAATATCAGCCATGCTTCATTTGTTTGAGACAAAAATTCAGGAAAAAAATTTAGAATTAGTTAAAGAATACGATAATAAAATTCCTGAAGTATTGGTTGGCGACCCCGTACGCTTGCACCAGATTATTTTAAATCTTGTGAGTAATGCAGTTAAGTTTACAACAGAAGGAAAAATTACTGTTAGCGTTCGTTTGTTGAATGAAGATGAAGAGAAAGCAACCATCGAATTTGCAGTTACTGATACAGGAATTGGAATAGCGGAAAGTAAATTAGAAGATATTTTTGAAACTTTCCGTCAGGCAACCAGCGGCACTTCAAGGATATATGGGGGCACGGGTTTAGGGCTTTCCATTGTTAAGCAATTAGTAGAACCGCAGGGTGGAAGCATTAATGTAAAAAGTAAAATAGGTAAGGGCTCAACTTTTAGTTTTAAATTAAGTTTCTTGAAAACAAAAGCCGAAGCTGAATTAGAAACAGAAGTAGTGGAATTGGATACAGAAATTAAAAACATAAAAGTATTGGTGGTTGAAGACATTGCGCTTAATCAATTACTGATGAAAACCCTATTGGACGATTTCGGATTTGAACGTGATATCGCCACCAACGGGAAAATAGCAATCGAAAAATTACAAAATAAATCTTACGATATTATTTTGATGGATTTGCAGATGCCTGAAATGAACGGGTTTGAAGCCACAGAATACATTCGCAATAAAATGAATTCTAAAATCCCTATTATAGCTTTAACTGCCGATGTAACCACGGTTGATCTGGCAAAATGCAAAGCTGTTGGCATGAATGATTACATCGCAAAGCCGGTTGACGAAAGAATATTATACAGTAAAATACTTGGGCTGGTAAAGAAACCAGTAATTATAAAAACAGATGAACATAAAGAAAATGGAAACGGTAAAAGTAAAAAGTCAAAATGTATTGATCTTGATTATTTGATCCACCGTACGAAATCTGATCCTACATTAATGATGGAAATGATTTCGCTTTACCTGGAGCAAACTCCTCCATTAATTAGCGCAATGAAAAAAAGCTTGCACGATAAAGATTGGAAATTATTGTACGCGGCAGTACATAAAATGATACCTTCGTTTTCAATAATGGGTATTAGTACAGATTTTGAAAATATGGCAAAACAAGTTCAGGAATATGCAAGCACACAACTTCAGACAGACGGAATACCTGCATTGGTATTGCAACTTGAGGACGTATGTGCGCAGGCATGTATGGAGTTACAAGAAGAATTTAATATGATTAAAAACACTAAAAATGAAAAATGAAAATAAAATAAAACTTTTCCTGGTGGATGACGATGCCGTTTTTTTAAAATCATTAGAAATGGAATTTCTCCAGCACGCTGATTTTGCCATTGAAACTTATGCAACAGGAGAACTTTGCATGGAGAATTTATCGCACTCCCCTGATGTAATCATTTTAGATTATCTTCTTGACGGCATTGATAAAAACGCCATGAACGGAATAGAAACATTAGATAAAATAAAAGCTTATAATCCGGATATTCCCGTAGTGATGCTATCAGGTCAGGATAAAATTGATGTGGCAATAAACTGTATGCATCACAGGGCTTTTGATTATGTAGTAAAAAGCGAAACCGCATTCATACGCTTACAAAAAATCATCACTACAATTTTCCGTTACCAAAAAATGGAAAAGGAACTGAATTGGTATATGGAAAGAATGTAGTGCTGAACGTGATACTTGCTTGACGGAAGGCAGGAATTTCAGCATTATACATTATAAAAAAAGACGCAAAGCCCAAGTTCCAAATCTCATCCCGATAATTATCGGGACCAAGTCCTGCGCGTATAAGCCCTCTTGGTATTTGGGACTTAATAAATGCAAGATTTTATCATGTTTATTACATAATAACCTTTCTCGCCGTATATTGCCCCCTTTCGAAATTATACCACAGACAAGTGTGTGAATGATGTAACTCTTTTCCTGAATTATGTAACACCTTCCTGAATTTATGTACTCACCTTTGTATCGTGAAAATTTATTCACACCTGTCCTGCCAGTTGCTGGAATTTTAAAAATAAAAATCATGAAAAAAACATTTATCATTTCGCTGTTCTTCTCATCGGTATTAAGTTTTAATATCTATGCTCAACAAACAACAACAACAGTTACAACTACTACTACAACATCATCATCGAATTATTCTTCGGAAAAATTTGGGAAAACCTTAAACTTAGGCTTAGGCATTGGCGGTTATTCTGGCTATTATGGATATGTTGGGCATGATATGCCTGTTTTTCATATCGACTATGAATTTGATGTGTTAAAGAATTTTACGTTAGCTCCTTTTGTTAGTTTTTATTCATACAAAAACGAATATTATTGGGGTAACCATGATAACCCTTATAAATATTATTACTATCACGAAACGGTTATCCCGATAGGTGTTAAAGGCACTTACTATTTTGATCAGTTACTCGAAGCAAATTCAGACTGGGATTTTTACCTGGCAGGTTCATTAGGATTTGCAATAGTAAATTCAAGATGGGATAACGGTTATTATGGCGATAGAAATTACTACCAAAATGCAAGTCCTTTATTTCTTGATATACATGCAGGAACAGAATACCACATAAATAAAGCGATTGGAATATTCCTTGACCTGTCAACCGGTGTTTCAACTATTGGTCTGGCTATTCATTAATTATTATAGATCTGAAAAACATGAAAAATTTACTTTATATAATTGCCGGACTACTTATAGTAATTTGGATAATTGTTTTTAAACCAACCGAATTTGTTCATGTGCTTCTAGTACTAGCCGGATTGATTGTGCTAGTCACGATAATTTTTAATAAAAAATTATCAAAATAAATTATGTGTATTATTTATTAATAATAAATAAAAATATTCATTGCTGTCCACTTAAAACAAGTTGATTGACAGCTGGTTATTATATAGTTCTTTGACATCTTTGTAATCTATTTTTATAAACAGCTCTTTTACAGGAGTTTTGTCAAGCAGAGAT
>CAINEZ010000044.1 GCA_903847905.1 uncultured Bacteroidota bacterium | reverse complement strand
AGCTTCATGCCATTCTTTCCATGTGTTATGCATACTATTTCTGTCATCGATTGATTCCACAAATCGTTTCCAGTCTTTTTTATTATAATATGCTAAGTTAATATTCATGTCGTTGTCTTTTATTTGCATGCGGCATAACGAACGTGTGTTATTTTGAGTGGCGGACTGTCAGACGGAGTCGGACGAGTCTGCCGTGATAAAATAAATAAGCTGCCAATCGCTCCACCGTCAACCACAAGCCATTAAAATAACACAAAGTTATGTGTTCGTGCATTATTCTTTTATTAATTTCGTCCTGTATATCTTGTCACCAGATTCAATCTCTAAGATATAAAAACTATTCACTAATGTACTTGTTTCTAATGTTAACTTTCTTGTCGGCCCTTGATTATGTTTAAGAATTATTTTTCCTGTCAAGTCATAAATTGAAATGACCATTTCTCTGTCAGTGATTTGGGGCAATTCAATTGTCAAGTCATTCGTCACCGGATTTGGATAGACAAAAATATCTCCGTTCTTTTCTTGGAGTTCATTTAATGACAAGATAATTGCAATGTAACAGTTGTTGTAATAGGGATTACTCCAAACGATTGTGTCACTTATTTTATAACATGTCAAATACATTGAATCTGGCATTTCCTCACTAAACTTAGTCGGATTAGCCGGAAATATTGGTCCATGCGTACTACCGATTCCTTCTATCCACATTTCTTTTAAATAATCAAAGCCGCTGATTGGTGGTTCGGAAAAAAAGATTCTCTTATGATAACTCCCATTAATATTAAGGCTGTCAATAGTCAAAACATGAATGTATTGAACAATATAACCAAAATCATATTTCACAGAATCGCCAATCAGTAAATTAAAATTATATATCGTGTCAATGGCGTTGGAGGTATCCATGAATAAAACTAATCTGTTTTCTTCTCGTAGATTTCCTAAATAATTTTTATTTGAAAAAAAATCAGAGTCTGAAGTAGAATATATTTTGTTCCATAAATTAGCACCAATTAAAGTGTCACCATCGAATCCATAAACTGTTGTCAGCGTCTCGACAAAATTTGGATTTTGGATATTACCGTGTGGAAATGATTTTGCAACATTCTAGGTCGCATTTGTGTCAACAAAACTAATTGAAGTCTGTCCGAAGCACTGTCCTGAAATAATTAGAAAAATAATGAAAAGATTTCTCATATTTTAGTATTTGCATGACACATAACGAGCAAGTGGCTGCTTTACGTGCCGTTATTAAAAGCACTTTCGAGTCACCCGTGATTACGATTCAAATATACAAAAAAGTTTCCGTCAACCACCAAACTACGGCATGAAAGCAGATACGAGTTATGGGCTGGTTTTAATCTTTCTATAAATGCGAAATAATTCTTTAATCCATAGAAAAATTAATAAAGGCAAAACAATAAAAGAAAGTCTATTGTAAGAATAAGCACTACTAAAATCAAAGTGAATCAAATGCTGAATTGCTCTTGTTGACCCGCACGCATAGCACTTTTGGTCAAACAACAATACTGATAAACAAATTGATTGTCCATTGTCAAAAAAATCAGCGGGTAAAATTATTAATACCAATGGGACTAATAGTAACCCGCTGAAATATATAAAATATAATTGCTTCTTAATTATCAATAATTATAATTTTTCACTATAGTCACCGCCTTTTGGTTTTAGGTCCCCTGTAATAATACGGATTAAATCGATAAGAGCTAAAATCCCACAAACACCTCCAGTCAAAAGCATTAATATTCCAATTCCTGTATATCCAAGATAAAATCTATGAATACCAAGAACACCAACTAAAATGCAAAGAATAAGAGCAATAACTTGACTTTTTCCACTTCCATTAGTATCATTTCTCTCTGATTTGTTTTTTGATTCTTTCTTTTTTGATGACGTTATTTTTTGTTCGTTTTTTTTGTTGTCAGAAGGCTTGTCTAATGCGATAGTGGTCGTCTGTTTATTCGTAAAAGAAAATGATTCAGTTTTAGGTATAATAATTTGTTTGTCATTTGTTGATGCAATTAAAACATCGCTTTCTTTCAGGTTGTTTTCAGACGTGTTATTATTTACTGTTGAATTATCACTCTCTATTGACTTTTCTTTATTAATTTGTTTATCAGTAAAGTCAGTTGTTGTGATTTGAGGTTCATTGCTTTTTTGCTTAATTTCTTTTTTATTTTTATTCCATTGAACAAAATATCCTGGAAGATAGTGTCTGTTTTCAATTGAACAAGAGCCTAGTAATAGAGCAATTGATAATAGCGCAAGTGTAATTTTTTTCATGTGTTTTTTTTTAAGTTATTATTTAAATAAAGAATTATTGAGTATGAAGTCCTACTAAATACGAAGATTTGTCAATCTTTTAAGGAGGTTGGGACAGGAGAGGAAAATATTTCATTAAATTTTATCTTATGAGCGACATTGTCCCTATGTCGTTAATATAAAAAAATCAGCGTGGGACATTTACCAATCCGTAGCCGAGGAACGACCAAGTCCCACACAACAGAAAAGATAAAGCCCACGCTTTGCGTGGGCGTTTATTTATTCCTTGTTGTGCTTTAAAATTGGTCGTTTCCGGCTACAAGAATGCTAAACGCTATATTTTTATTTTATAAATTTATGTCTACATATTTTTTTATTTTAGTCAAATATACTATTCTTTTAATTATACGAAAAAAAACTTTCCTGTCATGCTAATATTATATGTGATTTTTTTATTTTCCAAATAGTCTGGCTTTTCTTATTGCCTTAATTTTTTAAGCGGTTTTTGGTCTCAGTTTTCTATTTGTCTTAATCAATGATAATGTCTATCCTTGGTCTTTATAAAACTTGCCCATAACTATTGGCTTGCTCCATTGTTGTTATTTCTTCTATAGATATAATTCAGCAATATTAATAAAAAAATACCTTCTAATCAGAACTTTACGATATTATTTATACGACCACAACCGACTACAAACGAATATTAAACGTATCTAAATAAGTAAAAACCGAATCACATTTTCAAACATCTGTTACTTTGCTTCGTCAATTGGAAGTAAGTTGACAAGGCATAAGTTAAAAGGCATAAGTAAATATTCATAAAATAAAAATAATTAAAATGAAAACATACAGGGATTTGATAGTTTGGCAAAAAGCAATAACGCTTGTAACGGAAGTTTATTCAGCAACTTCAACTTTTCCAAAAGAAGAATTATTTGCAATTACATCACAGATAAAAAGAAGTGGAATTTCTATCCCTTCAAATATTTCAGAAGGTTATGGACGCCAACACAGGCTTGAATATATCAGGTTCTTACAAATAGCAAGAGGCTCATTATATGAACTGCAAACACAACTTGAAATATCAGGAAACTTGAATTTTCTAAACCAAACGACACTTAAATCATTACTTGAAAAATGTAATAAAATAGAACGAATGTTAAATAAATTAATAGGCATATTAAAACAAAATACAAAAAATACTTAATTCCCCTTGTACCTTATACCTTATACCTTATACCTTATACCTTATGCCTTATGCCTTGTTAACTTGTCAACTTTTTTTTAAAAAATAAATTAATAACAAATCTAAAAATCAAAACCATGAAAACAACAAACAAAGTAGAACTGAACGGATTCATCGGGATGGAACCGGAAGTAAAAACATTAACCAACGGCAGCAAGCTCATGCGCTTCTCTCTCGCTACAAGCGAAGATTACAAGAATAAAGAAGGCGAATGGGTAAAAAACACAACATGGCATAATGTTGTTATGTGGAACAAAACTGCCGAGAAAGCAGAAGGATCTTTGAAAAAAGGTCTGCGAGTAGCTGTTACGGGAAGGCTTATTAATCGCTCTTATACCGATAAGCAGGGTAATAAAAGAACTTCATTCGAAATTCTGGCAACTACCTTTGAACTCACAGCTGTTGCCTGAGTGTGTTTAGTTCATGTGTGAAAAAAGGCAGCCGATTGGCTGCCTTTTTTGTATAGAAAAATTAATATTATTGTTTTATAAATTGCTTAACTGTTGACTCTTTATCGGTTTGCAGTTTAATTATGTAAACTCCCTTTGACAAATTATTTACATTTATTTCATTTGTTGAACTGCTCAACTGGTGTGTTTGTAATAATTTACCGTTTACGGAATAAATGCTTGCGATAGCTGATTTTGTTATACCTCTGACAGTCAAATTATCTTTTACAGGATTTGGATAAATTGAAATATTTGCATTTGTAAACGCTGCAATTTCATCAGTATTATCTTCTTTTAAATCCCAGATCCCTCTGCCATAAGTGCTAAAACGCGCTGTTTTTATTCCGTCAATAAAATCTACCGACCAATACACCTGATCAGGAGCAACACCATCGTAAAGGTCATACCAAAGGTTTTCGGATACAACATAAACATAAGGACCTAATTCAGTTGCAGCATAAATCCTGCTTTCATCAGCATTGGCTGCTAATGAATATACCAGTGTACTTGGCAGACCTGAGCTAATGCTGGTAAAAGTATTACCGTTGTTTAATGACATATAAACAGGAGGGTTAGAATAACCGCTTCCGGCTATAAAAACTTTTCCCTGTTGTATTTTTGAAGCAAGAATATATGACCCATAGAAATAATGTGGAGCCGGTCCGGTAAAAGAATTTGTTTTGGTCCAAATAGTGCCTCCATTTGTTGATGCATAAAATATACCATCGCTATTTAATACATAACGAAAATTAGTGTTAATCGGAGAATAAGCCATAGCAGATATATCAGCTCCTGTTCCATTGCTAAAATCAAAGGTGCCTTCGGAAGAAGAAATAGCGCTTCCATTGCATAAGAGTTTGAAAATGTGAGCTCCGCTTGAGCTACTGCTGCCACCGGCAAGATAAACATTGTTCGGGTTTTGAGGATCGTCCATAAGCGGAGGCATCCACATATTACCGGAAATATTGCCGTTAAAATCCCAATTTATCCAATTGTTGCTATTGTTGATATCGGGATAACATATAGCAAATCCGGGATAGACCATCCAAATAGTTTGTCCTTGGTTAGATGACACAATATGACCATAGTCACCGCTAAGAATTTGTTCGAAATTAAGTATCCCTGTACTGTTGCCACCTGTTGACTTTTGGTATCCCTGATCTTGGCTGGCGGCATGTACAAAAGAGTTATCAGTTCTACATGTATAGGTAGAATAGTATTGACTTACCTGTAATTTATTTAAAGATATATTGTTTACAGTTTGAATATTATCGTTTGAAATATACACACCGCCATCAGTACCTATAAAACCAACTTCATTCCCATTAATATTGAAAATATTTATTCCCGGTATGTCAGCATGCAATTTATTTGCCGGATCGCCATAATATTCGCCCCATGCATTAACAATTTGCCATGTATCGCCGCTATTATCGCTTGTGTAGCACTCCGTACCGCCAAAGAAAACCCTATTCGGGCTACTATGAAAACAGGTAAAACTATTAATCATAAATGGGCTCTGAGAAATGGAACCGCCGGTTGTCCAGTTGCTGCCAGAGTTTACAGATCTATAAATTTGTGATTGTCCGTTGTCGGTAACTAATGCGTATAATATGATGTTGCTTGCAGTTTTAGCTCCGGTTAATAGTCTGCTTCCGACAGGATTGGAGGGTAAGCTTCCAATAAGTGCTGAATTGTTGCTTGGATCAATTGTATAAATATTTTGATTTTCTAAAATAAACAAAAGACAATCAGAATAATAATCTGTCCATATATCAAAGTTATTAACGTCTTCATAATTAGAAATTGAAAAATATTTTATCTTTGAAAAACTTGCTCCATGATTTGTTGATTTGTAAATTGATGCTTGCAAGCCCAAACTCGATTCTAAAGCCAGCAAATAAATAGTTCTGTTAGCATCGTTTGCCACAACGGCACGCCTGATATATCCCCATGATGCAATATTTTCAAGACCAGTAGCTACGCTCCATATTTGCCCGTCATTATCAGAATAAAAAAACCCTTCAGCGCCAAACACATCAGAAGCAACAAGCATACGTTTGTTGCCGTTATGAGGAATTATGCGCAGCATGTTGATATTGGGTATCTGGAAAAGATCATTTATACAATGCCAATTGCTTCCGGATAAATCGCTCTTCCAAATATTTCCGCCCGACGATGCAACATAAATATTATTTGTGGTTGCATCATATTCCGTGAGATGTATCCTGCCTGACTGGTTACTGCTACCACGTTCACTCCATTGTCCAAAGGTATTCGATTTAGTATTTGACAATCGCTGCGTTTGCCTGTATAATTTACTTTGTAAGTCTTGCTGTCGCCAGCTTTTGTTTGGCTCTATTTTATGCATTTGCTCTATCCATTCCAGGCGATCTTTTTCTTTATGTCCATTAGATGTGTTTTCAGTAATAATTTCGGTAGGTGCAGGCATTTTTTTCTTATCAGATTGTTCAATAGAATTACAACCGAATGAGAAAACCGCAATAAGTATTGGCAGAAGAATTAATTTTTGTTGAAATTTCATTTTTTTATTTTTATAATTAAAGACTGGATAAAGTTAAACACTTTTCATATATCTTCAAAACATTATTTCATTTATTTAGTTTGTGTAAAACCAGATGTAAATAAAAAGTGAGTTAATCACTCATCTTCTTTCAACCTTTTATTTATCACGAGGAAATAGTAACCATCGTCTAATTGCAAATATCCGTATTCGTAACAAAAATAATAAGTAGCTCCTTTTTTAGTGGTATAAATGCTTGTATAATAATTAAAGTTAAAACCCTTTTCAAGCATTTTATCCTTATGCGCTTTCGCTTTATCATTTGGATTCATTTCCTGTAATATCCTTCTGTTCTTGCGCAACGCGTTATTTATATTCCTGACGAGATTTGTTGAATCACTGTTCTGGCGATTATTATATAAATTCCGACATTGGTCGGAACAGAATTTTTTATCGGACCTTCCGATAATCGGTTCTTTACACTCAAGACATTTTCTTTTTTCCATTTTTGTAATTGTTTTATTTGTAAAGCATGTAACAAAAATATAGTTTTATTTGATAATAATGCTTTTACAAACTTTGTTGAATAATTTTTATTTTAATCCCCGCCGGGCTGAAATAATACTAATTCTTAGTGAAAATAGTCCAAACTTATTTTGAACTTAGAAATGGTTAATGCCGACCTAACATCTGTTATAGTATCCATGTAATAAAAAAAGCCTTTGAGTAATATTCAAAAAGTAGTCGAAAAGCTACAAATTTGTATAAAAATATTAAAACTCAAAGACTATGACAAAAATAAAACAAATTTCAGAAAAAAAAGAAAAAATTGATT